>DATFQH010000387.1:0-10851 GCA_035264385.1 Pedobacter sp. | reverse complement strand
TTAACTTATATTGGATACTCAGGCAAAGAGATTGCAGTAAATAATCAGACGACCATCAAAGTATCTCTATCGGCTTCATCTGAAATGCTGGAACAAGTAGTGGTTGTGGGTTATGGTTCACAGCGGAAAATTGATGTGACCGGTTCCGTAGCTACTGTGAAGGGAGAAGACATTGCGAAGCAGATTTCTCCTAATCCGGTAAGCGGGCTGCAGGGAAAAGTTGCCGGTGTGCAGATCACCAATCTGGGTGCACCCGGTTCAACGCCGCAGATCAATATCAGAGGGACCAGTACCATTTATGGAGCTACAGGTGCCCTGTATGTAGTAGATGGTGTTTGGTATGATAACATCAATTTCTTAAATCCTGCAGATATTGCGGATATCAGTATCCTGAAAGACGCTTCAGCCCAATCCATCTTCGGTATCCGTGGTGCGAACGGTGTTGTGCTTGTTACAACGGTAAAGGGTAAGAAAGGCGATCCGACTATTAATTACAATGGTACTGTCGGCGTTCAGCGTGTTACTAATAAAGTAGAAATGACCAATGCCACTGAATATGCAACTGCGGTTAACGAGGCTTATGCTTTACTTGGCCAAACGCCATTGTTCAGCAATACGAATCTTGGTAAAGGCACCGACTGGTATGACCTTGCACTGAGAGATGCCATGATCACTAATCATCAGCTTTCCGTAAACGGAGGTTCTGAAAAATCGACTTACAACCTTTCGCTGGGTTATCTGGATCAGGACGGTATTGTTAAAAAGAACAATTTCAAACGCTATACCGCCAGGCTTTCCAACGACATTCAATTATTCGAGCCCCTGAAAATTGGCTACAACATTGCCGGAACTTCCAGCAGATCCCAGGATGCGCCTACCACGATCTTCAGAGCGCTTTACGCAGCATCACCAGTGGTACCGGTGTTCAATGCAGATGGCTCCTATGGAGATCCGGCCGATTTTAACCTTGGCAATGGAAGTAATGTAAACCCTCAGGCTACAATGGACTTCTTCAATCAAAGGACAACAAAGTATAATGTAACCGGTAACGTTTTCGCGGAATTAAAGTTCCTGAACGATTTTACATTTAGAACCAGTTTCGGCGGCGATTTTTCTCAGGAGGAAACTAGAGGTTATGTCCCCAAATACGAAGCGACAACAAATCAGCAGACTACTATATCTAAACTGGACATCGACCGGTTTGAGCGCCGCAACTGGATCATTGAAAATACACTGACTTTCGACAAACAACTGGAAGACCACCGTTTTACGGTACTTCTTGGACAAGGTGCACAGCGAAGAAAGTATTATTTCATGAATGCTGAAGCACAAGGCGTGCCTTATAGTTCTGAAAGCGACTTGTATCTGGCTCTTGGTAATGCAGGAACTAAAACCTTAGAGGATGGCGGGGAGCTAGCCACTTTTGCCTCATACTTTGCGCGTGTAAACTACTCTTACAAAAGCAAATACCTCCTGAATGCGTCTTTCAGAAGAGACGGCGCTTCGCAATTCTTTGGTAACAACGCATGGGGCAATTTTCCTTCAATCGGGGCAGGCTGGGTGATCAGTAACGAGGATTTCATGAAAGATCAGAAACTTTTCAGTAACCTGAAACTACGCGGAAGCTGGGGTAAAATAGGTAATGCTGGTGTGCCGTTTAATCCCTCAACAGCGGTGATTAATCAGGGAGCAGAGCTTATTGCTTATTTCGGCGGAGCTGCCTTTACCGGTGCCGGCAACACTGCTCTCGTAAACCCTGTATTGCTTTGGGAACGAAGCAATGGTACAGACGTGGGACTGGAAATGGGATTTCTGAACAACAGATTGAGATTTGAAGCAGACTATTACAGCCGCACCACAGAAAGTGCAATCTTTGATATTCCAATTTTAGGAAGCCTTGGTACGTCTACCGGCAGACTAATTGGTAACCAGGCTGACATCAGAAACAAGGGTTATGAATTTTTGGCTACCTGGGCAGATAAAACTGAAGGTGGCTTTACTTACTCCATCAGCGGTAATATAGGTTTCAACCAAAATAGAGTGCTCAATGTAACTTCGGGTAACAATCCAATCTACGCAGGTGGATCTGGTTTGACCAGCGGTTATCTGGCAACCAGAACAGTAAACAACAGACCTATCGGTGAATTCTTTGGTTATCAAGTAACTGGTGTTTTTCAAAGCGAAAGTGAAGCGGTAGAATGGACCAATAACAGCTTTAAGCCTGGCGACTTTAAATATGCCGATGTCAATAGCGACGGCACAATTGACCTGCGGGACAGGGTGGTACTAGGCGATCCCAATCCAAGTGTAACTTATGGTGTAAATACCAATTTTGCCTACAAGAACTTTGATCTTTCTCTGGATATCCAGGGCGTCGCCGGTGTCGAAATCATGAATTCTAACCTGGCTAACCGCTTTGGTAACGAGAATTACACCAAAGATTTTTTCAATAACCGATGGAATGGAGCCGGTACTTCAAACACATATTCTTCTACCAATCTGGCAGCCGGTTTGAACAATGCACCGAACTCCTTCTATGTCGAAAGCGGAGATTACGTCAGGCTTCGAAACGTACAACTGGGCTATACACTTCCAACTGCACTGACCTCGAAATGGAAAGCACAAAGACTAAGGGTGTTTCTGAATGCGCAGAATGCTGTGAATTTATTCGGATACAAAGGATTTAGCCCTGAAGTTGGCGGCACACCCAGCAATGCCGGTATAGACACCAACCTTTATCCACTGTTTGCTACTTACAATTTCGGTGTCAACTTAACATTTTAATCGATCAATAATGAAAACACATATCAATATACAATCTTGCTTAGCCGTAGTTGCATTGAGTACCGCGCTGTTCATGGCTTCTTGTAAAAAGGATTTCCTTAATGTCCCGCCGCAGGCACAGCAACCCGAAACAGCCTTCTGGGAAACCGCTGAAGATGCAGGGAAAGCAGTAAATGCGATATATGCTAAATTGCGGAGCTGGGATAATGTCGCTTTCAATGCAATTGCTATTGAAAGTACCGGATCAGATGAGGCCGATAAAGGAAGCACGCCTACCGATGCTACCTTTTTTAACCTTTTTGACACATTTACAGTGACCTCCACACAAGGCTCATTGCAAGGTTTCTGGAACGGTCAATATCAGAACATTAAACTTGCCAATCAAGCAATTGACAGCATTCCTTCAATTACAATGGATGAAAACTTAAAATCCAGGTATATCGCTGAGGCTAAATTTATCAGGGCCTATTCTTACTTCAGACTGGTGAGAGCTTATGGGCGTGTGCCGTTAAGGTTACATGAACCGAAAGATGCCAGCGAGTATAATCTTCCTCAATCGGAAAAAGCAGAAATTTATGCGCAGATCGAAAAAGACCTGACTGAAGCCGCAGCAGTATTGCCGCCATCTTACGATGCCGCAGACAAAGGAAGGGCAACAAAAGGCGCAGCATTAGGTATGCATGCCAAGGTTGCAATGTACCAGCAAAAGTGGGATCAGGTACTTTCATTGACCAACCAGGTGATGGGCTTGGGCTATGATCTTTTTCCGAACTTCGAAAAGGGTTTCCGTACCGAAAATGAGAACAACATTGAATCTGTGTTCGAAATTCAAAGTGAACTGCTATTGGGTAACGCTGCCGCTTCCAACTCACAATATAGTCAGGTACAAGGTGTAGCAGGCGTAACTGGTGGTGGATGGGGCTTCAACAGTCCTTCTCAGGCTTTAGCCAACGCCTTCGAACCCGGCGACCCACGCAGGGACGCAACCATTATTTTTCGTGAAGAAACCACTCCTCAGGGCGATGTAATTCCCAGCACCGTTCCCAACGAAAGATACAACCAGAAATCTTATGTTCCTTTTAACATGAGGGTATCAGACTACAATGAAGGCGCACAGCAAAACATACGTGTATTGCGGTTCGCAGAAGTTTTACTAATGAACGCCGAAGCGGCAAACGAACTAGGTGACCCGGCTCAGGCAAAATCTTCTCTGAACCGTGTGCGTGCACGTGCCAGAGGTGGCAATCCAAATATTTTGCCAGACGTAACAACTAACGATAAAACAGAGCTTCGCAATGCGATCTGGCATGAACGTCAGGTGGAGCTCGCAATGGAAAACGACCGTTATTTCGACGTAATACGTCAGGGACGCGCTCTGCAAGTATTCGGTCCAAAAGGATGGAAGGCAAACAAAAATGAGGTTTGGCCGATCCCTGCGACAGAAATTGACCTAAGCGGCGGTAAGTTGAGCCAAAACCCAGGGTACAATTAAACTCTTATACCTATTTTAGGGGTTGTCCGAACTTGTTCGGGCAACCTCTTAAATTTAAAACCATGACTGAATCGTACAAAAAAAGCTTATGTCTGCAAGTGCTATGTCTATTCCTGCTTATCGCTTGCGCAAAGGCCCAACCCAATAAGACATCAAACATCATCAAACCAGAGCTTAAGATCAACAAAAATCTGACCGACGATCAACTGCTTGACCTGGTGCAGAAGCAGACCTTCAGGTATTTTTGGGATTTTGCGCATCCGGTAAGTGGCTTAGCCAGAGAAAGAAGTAATGTTTCATTTGGCTATGGAAATGAAGTGACCACTACGGGCGGAACCGGATTTGGCATTATGGCTACCATAGTAGCTGCAGACAGGAAGTGGATTCAAAGGGACAGTGCTGCAAGATTTTTGCTGAAGATGGTTAACTTTCTGGGTAAAGCCGAGGCCTATCATGGCGTGTTTCCACACTGGCTGAACGGAGCAACCGGTAAAACGATTCCTTTCAGCAGAAAAGACGATGGCGCCGACCTGGTAGAAACATCATTCCTGTTCCAGGGCCTCCTGACCGCCAAACAATATTTTAAGGCAGATAATCCTGTAGAGAATGAACTGCGCAACCGCATTACCTGGTTGTGGGAAGACATCGAATGGGACTGGTTTACCAGAGGAGGTGAAGAGGTACTTTACTGGCACTGGAGCCCCAATAACGGATGGGCGATGAATTTTCCATTGCGCGGATACAATGAATGCCTGATCACTTATGTGCTTGCTGCCTCTGGCAAGCGCTATCCTGTTCCGCCCTCTGTCTATCACCGCGGCTGGGCTCAAAGCAATTTCTTCAAAAATGGCAAGGAGTTTTATGGCCATAAACTGCAGCTTGGTTTTGACAATGGCGGGCCGCTGTTTTTCTCTCATTATTCATTTTTAGGGTTAGATCCACGAGGACTGAAAGATCAGTATGCCGATTACTGGGAGCAGAATAAAAACCATACCCTGGTCAACAGGGCCTATGTGCTGGCCAATCCGAAAAAATACAAAGGCTACGGCGAGAAGAGCTGGGGGCTGACTGCCAGTGATAGCTATCAGGGTTACGCAGCGCATTCTCCTAATGAAGATTTAGGGGTAATTACTCCAACTGCGGCCTTATCAGCTTTCCCCTATACACCCGAATACAGTATGCAGGCGTTAAAACATTTTTATTTTGACCTCGGCGATAAGATCTGGAGCAAATATGGTTTTGTGGATGCTTTTAGTGAGCAACACAACTGGTATGCCAAATCACACCTGGCGATAGATCAGGGCCCAATAGTGGTTATGATTGAAAATTACCGCAGCGGACTGCTTTGGAAATTATTTATGAGCAATCCTGACATACAGGATGGCTTAAAGAAACTAGGATTCGAAAGTCCAGCCCTACAGAAATGAGTTTTAAAAAATATATTGTTTTCTGCCTCGTCCTGGTTGCCGGGTTAAGTACTTTTGCGCAGAGAAAGCAACGGACCTATTGCAATCCGATCAATTTGGATTACGGTTACACACCGATTCCGAATTTCTCGGAGCAGGGCAGACACAGGGCTACGGCTGATCCTGTAATGGTGACTTATAAAGGGGATTACTACTTGTTCTCTACTAATCAGTGGGGCTACTGGTGGAGCAGTGACATGTACACCTGGAAATTCATATCGAAACGTTTTTTAAGGCCAGAGCATAAGGTATATGACGAACTTTGCGCGCCCTCTGTATGGATTCAGGGCGATACCATGCTCGTTTTTGGCTCTACTTATTCGAAGAACTTTCCAATCTGGATGAGTATGGATCCTAAAAAGAACGTATGGAAAGAGGTGGTCCACGAGTTTGAGATCGGTGGCTGGGATCCTGCTCATTTTGTAGATGATGATGGCAAACTTTATATGTACAATGGCAGCAGCAACGTCTACCCATTGTACGGCGTTGAGCTGAACCGCAAAACGTTCGAACCAATCGGGACCAGAAAGGAACTTTTGTTGCTAGATCCTGAACGTTATGGCTGGCAAAGGTTTGGTGAACATCTGGACAATACATTTCTGAATCCTTTTATGGAGGGGGCATGGATGAATAAGCACAATGGTAACTATTACCTGCAGTATGGTGCACCCGGAACCGAATTTAGCGGATATGCTGACGGAGTAGCCATTGGTAAGACACCTTTGGGACCTTTTGAGCACCAGTCTATGCCTTTTTCATATAAACCAGGTGGTTTTGCACGTGGTGCCGGACACGGAGCCACTTATCAGGATGTTTGGAAAAATTACTGGCACATTTCGACGCTTGTGGTTTCAGTAAAAAATAATTTTGAGCGCAGGCTGGGCATCTGGCCTGCCGGGTTTGACAAGGATGATGTATTGTACATGGACGCTGCATTTGGTGACTATCCGCACTATTTACCCACTAAAAAGACTGACCATTTGAAGAGCGGCTTTACAGGCTGGATGCTGCTCAACTACAATAAGCCTGTCAGCGTGTCTTCGACATTGGGTGCCTATGCAGCCAACAATGCTGTGGATGAAAATATCAAAACCTATTGGAGCGCCGCTACGGCCAATGAAGATGAATGGATTCAGACAGATCTCGGAACATTGTCGACGGTTAATGCTGTGCAGATCAACTATGCTGATCAGGATGCGGCGTTTTTGGGCAAGCAGACTGACATTTACCACCAGTACAGACTGTTGCATTCCGCGGATGGTAAAAAATGGAATATGCTTACAGACAAAAGCAATAACAAAACAGATGTTCCCCACGATTATATCGAGGTTGATAGGCCGGTAAAGGCTCGTTTTATTAAACTGGAAAATGTGCACATGCCTACCGGTAAGTTCGCGATCAGCGGGCTCAGGGTTTTTGGCAATGCCAACCTCAATGCAGCTGAGGGTGTAAAAGATTTTATTGTATTGAGGACTGAAAAAGACAAACGCAGCGCCTGGCTGAAGTGGCGGGCTGTGGAGGATGCATACGCCTACAATATATACATTGGCACAGAACCCGACAAACTATACAACTGCATTATGGTATACAATGCCAATGAGTATTGGTATAAGGGAATGGATAAGGATAAATCTTACTATTTTAGCATTGAGGCAATCAATGAGAGTGGCCTATCTCCACGTACAAAGGTTGTTAACGTAAACTAAAATTAACATGAAAATGAAGCACAACTTTTTATTCCGTATTTTCTTTATTGTATTGGCATTTATAGGTGTCTCTGTACAGTCATTTGCACAGAACAAGCCATTCTGGAACGAAATTCGTCAGTTCCAAACGCAAGACAGTACCGCAATGCCCGCAAAAAACGGCATTGTTTTTACAGGTAGTTCCTCTATCCGGATGTGGAAGGATCTGGAAACAGTCTACAAGAATTACGGTGTAATCAACCGTGGTTTTGGCGGTTCAGTTATTCCACAGGCCAATGACTATATCAACGAACTGGTATTCAAATACAAACCCCGGCAGGTAGTAATTTATAGCGGAGAGAATGATATTGCTTCCGGGGCCAGCGCCGAACAGACCCTGGCTAATTTTATTGCTTTTTTTAACAATATCCGCAAGGGAATTCCCAAAACGAATATTGCCTACATCTCTATGAAACTGAGTCCTTCACGCAAAAAGTTTTCAGAGGAAGTGATCAGGGCGAACAGCATGATCAAAGACTTCATATTAAAGCAAAAAAATGCGGAGTATATTGATATCGCGACAAAAATGCTGGATGCAAGTGGAGAAATGAGGCCTGAACTTTTTCAAAATGATATGCTGCACATGAAACCTGCCGGCTATGACATTTGGGTTAAAGAAATAACCCCTTATTTAAAAAAGAAATAACGACATATGAAACCTACCTATCTATTTTTATTGGTTATACTACTGAGCAGCAGTACTGCATTGGCTCAAAAGAAAAAAGCTATACCAGCTGCAGATCAAGAAATGAACAGGTTTATCGGAAACCTCATGTCTAGAATGACCGTGGACGAGAAGATCGGTCAACTGAATCTGCTGACAGGCGGTGAAGCAACCACAGGTTCTGCTGTTAGCACCAATGTAGAAGCAAAGATAAAAAACGGACAGGTGGGTGGCATTTTTAGCCTGACAACTCCTGCCCGTATCCGCAAGGCACAGGAGATTGCAGTAAACCATACCCGGTTAAAAATTCCCATCATATTCGGGCAGGATGTAATTCATGGATACAAGACTACGTTTCCGATTCCGCTGGCATTATCCTGCACATGGGATTTACCCATGATTCAGCAGACGGCAAGGATCGCCGCAATTGAAGCTACCGCTGATGGACTCAACTGGACTTTCTCTCCTATGGTAGACATTTCCAGAGATCCGCGCTGGGGCAGGATATCGGAAGGTTCCGGTGAAGATACCTACCTGGGGTCACAGATCGCAAAGGCAATGGTCCGGGGATATCAGGGTGATGATCTTTCTAAATACAACACTATGATGGCATGTGTGAAGCATTTTGCATTGTATGGTGCTGCTGAATCGGGCAGAGACTATAATACAACTGACATGAGCCTTGACAGGATGTACAACGATTATTTGCCGCCATACAAAGCTGCTATTGATGCGGGTGCGGGAAGTGTCATGACATCATTTAACGACGTCAACGGCGTGCCGGCTACAGCCAACAAATGGCTCATGACAGATGTTTTACGTGGCCAGTGGGGCTTTAAAGGATTTGTGGTGACCGATTATACTGCGGTAAACGAACTGATTGACCATGGTCTTGGAGACCTGCAGACGGTTTCAGCATTGTCTTTGAACGCGGGTGTGGAAATGGACATGGTGGGTGAAGGTTTTCTGACTACGTTAAAGAAATCAATAAAAGAGGGGAAGGTAAAACAGCAGCAGATAGACAATGCCTGCAGACTGGTTTTAGAGGCCAAATACAAGCTCGGCTTATTTGATGATCCTTTCCGTTACTGTAGCGAAGAGCGTGCGCAAACCGAAATTCTGAAACCGGAGCATCTGCAATATGCGCGTGAGGTAGCCGGGCAGTCATTTGTATTGCTCAAGAATGAAAACAATATACTTCCGTTAAAAAAAACAGGGACGGTGGCACTGATCGGACCTTTGGCTAATACAGGTGCCAACATGCCTGGTACCTGGAGTGTAAACAGCGACCTTGTCAATACAAAATCACTCCTTGAAAGCATGAGGAATACATTGGGTTCCAATGTAAAAATCCTGCACAGCCCCGGTGCAAATCTGGTGGCCGATACTGCTTATCAAAAAAGAGCGACCATGTTTGGCAGGGACATCCCCAGAGACAACAGGCCGGAAGAGGAAATGATAAAGGAGGCTGTGGACCTCGCTAAAAAATCAGATGTGGTACTCGCCGCCTTAGGGGAAAGTTCAGAGATGAGCGGTGAGGCATCGAGCAGAACCGATCTTGAAATTCCTGACGTACAGCAACGTTTGTTGCAGGCATTGCTGAAAACCGGAAAACCGGTCGTACTGGTTTTGTTTACAGGCAGGCCGTTGGCGTTGAAATGGGAAGATGGGCACGTGCCGGCAATTTTGAATGTTTGGTTTGGCGGCACTGAAGCGGGAAATGCAATTACTGATGTGCTGTTCGGAGACGTAAATCCTTCAGGCAAATTAACTGCGACCTTCCCGCAAAATGTCGGACAGGTTCCTTTATACTACAGCCACAAGAATACAGGCCGTCCGCTTCTGGAAGGCAAATGGTTTTCGAAATTCCGCTCCAATTATCTGGATGTTAGCAATGAACCGCTTTACCCCTTCGGATATGGCCTGAGCTACACCACTTTTGAATACAGCGGGCTGAAGTTAAACGGCAAAACTTTTAAAGCGGGCCAGTCCATCACTGCCAGTATTACGGTTAAAAATACAGGTTCAAAAGATGGCAAAGAAGTGGTTCAAATGTATATTCAGGATCTGGTTGGAAGTTCAACCCGGCCGGTAAAGCAGCTGAAGAGCTTTCAAAAGATCAGTCTAAAGGCTGGGGAGACCGCAACCGTAAATTTCAGGATCACAGAACAGGATCTTAAATTTTATAACTCTAAATTAAAATTCGCAGCTGAACCTGGTGATTTCAGGGTTTTCATAGGCGCTAATTCCAGCGATGTCACAGAATCGCAATTTAGTTTTACTTTATAGAAACAAAGCTGGAAATTATTATTTTCGCAGTATGAAGGGATTTAAGTTTACTGCTGCGCTTATGCTAATATTGATCACTACCCAGGGTATTGCTCAGGAATTCAAGAAGTACGACCGGGGGAATTACATTGAAGAAAAGGACAGCATCTACTACAGGATATTATTTCCTGAAAATTTCAATCCTAAGCAATTGTATCCGATCGTTTTCTTCCTGCATGGTGCAGGTGAACGGGGCAATGACAATGAAAAGCAGTTGGCAAACGGCGGTAGGTTATTTCTCCAGAAAAATGCGCGCAAGCAATTCCCGGCTATCGTTGTTTTCCCGCAATGCAGCAACGACAGCTTTTGGGCCAATGTAGATTTTTCACCCGATGCTTCAGGCAAAAGAGGTTTTAATTTTCAAAAAGGGGG
>DATFQH010000386.1:0-12797 GCA_035264385.1 Pedobacter sp. | reverse complement strand
TTGTGATCAGCAAAGCAACTGGCAAAAGCGGTCTTGATGCTTTCGTTAAAAAAATCCAGGCACTTTTGAACTCTAATAACATTGAGTCGGCTTTGGCTGAGTGTGATAAACAACAAGGATCAGTTGCCAACGTAATTAAATCTGGATTGAGAAAATATCGTGAGATGGAGTCTGAGCAAAACATGGATACAGATCAAAAATGTCTTGCTATCCAAAAAGATATTGAAGAGGCTACTACATTAGAAATGCCTATGCTTGAGCAAAACTTAACGGTAATTGCTACTTTGGTGTCTGTAGGTACATTGACAGGACTACTAGGAACAGTAACAGGTATGATCAAGGCCTTCGGTGGTTTGGCCAACTCTGGTGCTCCGGATCAGGCTGCTCTTGCAACTGGTATCTCTGAGGCCCTAATCAATACTGCAACTGGTATCGGTACGTCTACGTTTGCGATCATTATGTACAATATTCTTACTTCTAAAATTGATAAGTTGACTTATGCAATCGATGAGGCAGGATTCAGCATTATCCAGACTTACGCTAGCACGCATAAATAGAATTATTTTATTTTTTTTTCCCGGCTTTATGGAAAACCGGATGAATTAACATCATTAGTAAAAAAATAAGTAATATTTAAAATTATGCCAAGAGCAAAGGTCCAAAGAAAGAGTACCGCGATAGATATGACCGCCATGTGCGACGTATCTTTCCTGCTGCTGACTTTCTTTATATTAACCGCAACTGCACGTCAGCCTGATCCTTTGAATATCATGATTCCTAGTTCAACCTATAAAATTAAGGTTCCGGATAAAGATATAGGTATTCTATCTATAGGGCAAGGAAAAGTGTTCTATGAAATTGTAGGTCAGGATATTAAAGAGAACACCCTTTTGAAAATGGGTCAGGAGTACAAAATTTCTTTTACTCCTGATGAAGTAAAAAGATTCAAAGTTCTGGGTTCATTTGGTGTTCCGATCGAAAGTTTAAAACAATTTATTGCCATGGATGCTGAGAAGAGAGAAGCATTCGCTAAGCAAAGCAACGGTATTCCTGCAGATTCAACCAATAACCAATTGGCACAATGGATTATGCAAAACCGTAAGGCTGTTGCTGAAGTTCATAATGAAGCTCTCAGAATAAGTATCAAGGGAGATGCAGAAGAGGAATACCCGACTGTTAAGAAAATAGTTGATATTCTGCAAAAGCAAAAAATTAACAAATTTAGTTTAATTACTTCAGCCGAAGGCGGAGAATAAAAATACATTATGGCAGAATTAGATACCTCCAGCGGGGGAGGGAAAAAAGGCGGTAAAGTAAGGTCCAAGAAAGCAAGCACCAAAGTAGATTTAACTGCGATGGTTGATCTTGCATTCTTGTTAATTACTTTCTTTATGCTAACAACCTCCCTGTCTAAGCCGATCGCGATGGACATCGCTAAACCAGATCAAGAGGAAAATGACGTAAGGAATGAATTGCGTGCGTCGCAAACTATGACAATTCTTCTTGGTGAGAAAAATAAAGTTGCTTGGTATATGGGTGAGGCGAAAGACGCGCAGCCTGTTATAGAGAGCTTTGCTGAAGTAAGAAGATCTTTGTTGAAAAATAAAGAGAACGTAACAAAATCTACAGGAAGACAAATTGTTATTGTTGTTAAACCAACAGAAGGAGCTACATATAAGAATTTTGTTGATATCATGGACGAGCTAAATATAGCAGCCATAAAAACAGCGCCAGCTATTGATGACGTTAATATTCTCGATAATGAGAAGGCGTTCATGCGAGAAGGCGGAATATTAAAATAGTTATAAACAGAAGAAATATTAAGCTATGTTTGGTTCAAAAATAGATTTATTTAAAAGGGATTGGCTTGATGTAGTATTTGCTAATAAAAACAAAAGCTACGGCGCTTACGAGCTCCGTCAGACCAGCGATGCAAATACTACTAAATCATTGCTGATAGCATCATCACTGTTTGTGCTGTTGTTTTTGTCCCCTAAGATTGCCGAGCTCTTCAAACCGAAGGCTCCAGTGGAAGAGGTTGTTAAACAAGTTGAGGTAGTGGTGCAGCCGCCTCCACCGGTAAATCCGGAAACACCTCCGCCACCCCCACCCCAACCACCGCCACCAAAGCAGGATCAAATTAAATTCCCTCCTCCTATTGTTAAGCCGGATGAACTTGTGCGTGATGAGGAGCCTGTTGAGATTGAGGATTTAAAGAAAGCTGACCCAGGTCAGAAAACTGTTGCCGGAGATCCTGATGCAGATATCGTTATTGCTACTGCTGCAGGTGATGGTCCTAAACAGGCTGCAGTTGTAGAGGATACTAAAGTTTATGACTTTGTGAGCCTTGAGGTTCAGCCGGGATTTCCTGGGGGTATGGATAAATTTTATGCTTATGTACAAAGGGCAGTAAAATATCCTACTATGGCACAGGAGAATAATATTCAGGGTAAAGTTTTCCTTTCATTTGTAGTAGAGAAAGATGGTAGCCTTACAGACATCAAAGTTGAAAGAAAACTAGGTGGTGGTACTGACGAAGAAGCTATAAGAGTATTAAAGGCCAGTCCTAGATGGATTCCTGGAGTTCAAAATGGTAAAAAGGTCCGTGTAAAATATAATATTCCAATTAGTTTTACCTTATCTCAGTAGAAAAGGAATGTTTAATTTAAAAACATTTAGCCAGAAATCGCCTCAACAGCGATTTCTGTTTATTTTAGGGCTAGTTATGTTCGGTTTTTATTTCGTATTGGGAATAAGCCTGATTATTTGGGCAGATATGCCTGTTACGATTGAAAGAAAATACAGAATGATGCTCGGAGGCCTGTTGATAGTGTATGCTGTAATAAGATTTACCCGCGTAATTAAACAAGATGACGATAGTAAAAATTAGGAGTTTTAGTTTTGCCTTTCTTATTTTGATTCTTGCTGCCTGCTCTGGCTCTTCCAAAAAGTCAAATCGTGTAGAGCAGACCAGGACATCGGGAACCGTTAAAATACTAATTGATGAATCATTCTCTTCGATTATTGCTGATCAGATTGAAGTATTTAACAGTGATTATAAGAGTGCGAAGTTCATCTTATCTGAAGGAAATGAGAACAAAATCATTCCAGAATTTTTAAATGATAGTATGCGCGTGATCATATTGTCAAGAAGACTTAAGCCCGAGGAAGAAAAGATTTATCGTAATAAGGGTATTGTTGCTAAGACATCCAGATTTGCGATTGATGGTATCGCATTGATTACAGGGAAAGATGACCTTGATACTAACATAACAGTTGAGCAGGTAATAAACATATTGAAAGGAACGGCATCTGATAACAAAAGCCTCGTTTTTGATAACGCGTATTCAAGTACTTTAAGGTATTTTAAAGATCTTGCCGGCATAAGAGATCTGCCAAAAAAAGGAGTGTATACTTTGCAGACTAATAATGACGTTATTAAATATGTAGCGGAACATAAAAACTTTATTGGAGTAGTCGGTGTTAATTGGTTAATAGCTAATAATCCCGATATGTCTGATTATATTGGGAAAGTGAAAATGATGGGAGTGAAGAATTTGAATACAAAAAAGACAGACAGCGCTTTCTATAAACCTATACAAACTAATCTAATCAACGGTGTTTACCCATTTTTGAGAAATGTGTACATTATTGACTGTGAAGGCAGGGACGGATTAGGAACCGGGTTTGCCAATTGGCTGATGAGTCAGCGAGGACAGCTAATTGTATTGAAATCCGGTTTAGGACCTCATAAAATGATGCCAAGGGAATTTAACTTGAGGAATACAAACTAAATTTTATATTTGAAAGATAAAGGCTGGTTGACGGAGGTTTTCGTATGTACAGCTGTAGATAAAAATAATTTTAACCTTAAAATGAATCTGACTAACCAGATTCATGAATTTAAATACTAATATAAGAACCATGAAAATGACAAAGAAAGCAATAACCTTAGGTTTAGGTTTAGTAGTGATAGGTTCTGCCTCTTTTGCTCAGAGCTTAGATGATGCGAAGAAGGCGATAGATGCCGAACAGTACCAAAAAGCGACCTCAATGCTTAAATCATTAGTTAAGTCTCAAAATAGTAAAGGCGAGAATTACTTCTATTTAGGTGACGTTTATTTGAAAAGAGATTATTTAGATTCGGCGAGAGCCGCATTTACACAGGGTGTAACTGCTGAAGCAAAGAACCCATTAAATTATGTTGGTTTAGGTCAAGCGGACTTGATGTCAAATAATGCATCTTCAGCGCAGACGAATTTTGCAAAAGCAATTGAAGTAGCCTCTAAAAAAGATCATATTCCTTATCTATATACAGGTAAAGCTTATCTGGCGATTGATAAGCCTGATTTTGCAGCAGCCTTACCGAATCTTCAAAAAGCCGATGAGTTGGATGATAAAGATAAAGATCCGGAGACCTTCCTGGCAATGGGAGACTACAATGCACTTCAACGTAAAAACTCGGAAGCTTTACAGAGCTATATGAGGGCTTTGAGCATAAACACCAACCTGCACAGGTCAACTGTTCAGATTGGGAGGATGTATAAGGAATCCAGAGCGTTTACAGAGGGTGAGCAGGAGTTGAAAAATGTGATTGCTGCAGATCCTAATTATGGCCCTGCTTATCGCGAGCTTGCAGAATTGTACAGACAATGGGCTGATTTTGAACCTGCAAGTGCGGAAGCAAAAAATGTCGAGGCAATTACTAATTACAAGAAATATCTGGACTTAACGGATAAGTCTTATGAGTCAAGGATCAGGTATGCGCAGATTTTATTTTATGCAAAAGATTATAAATCACTTGAGCAGGAAACCACTGAACTTGCCGCAATGAATCCTAACGATCCTAAAAATCTGATTGTTTTAAGGCTTCGCGGGTACTCCGCATTTGAGAACCAAAACTATCCTCAAAGTCTGGAATTTATGAATGACTTTTTTGCGAAAGTGAAGGATACGGCTAGGATTATTCCGGAGGATTATTTATACTTGGGACAGGCTCAGTTAAAGAATCAACAGGACAGCCTTGGTATCATCAACGTAACAAAGGCACTTGTCAGAGATTCATCTAAATCGGTTATTTTAGCTGATTTGGCAAAAACTTATTATGATGCTAAAGACTATAAGAACGCTATGAACACTTATGCAGTTGCAAATAGATTCAATCCGGGTGGAAAAGGTTCTCTTTATAATTTTTATTATCATGGTGCGGCCTCATATTACTATTATGGAAAAGAGCTGAACGCAAAAGCAAATCCTTCTAAAGATATTTTGATTCAGGCTGATTCATCTTTTGCTAAATTGGCCAAGTTATCACCAAGTACGATTGATGCTTATCTATGGAGAGGAAGAACGAATTACTTGTTAGACAGTGACACTGATCCTAAAGGACCTCAAGTGCCATTTTATCAGCAATATTTGGATTCTGCAGAAGCACATGTAGATAAGCAGACGACTTTGATGAAGAGATATATGGCAGAAGCATACAACAACATTGCCGGTTTCTCTTTGTACAAAGAAGATAAAGAAAAGGCGAAGTTGTATTGGGAAAAAACCCTCGCTCTGGATCCTGCAAATGCGATTGCTCTTGAGGGAATTAAATCATTAACTCCACAGCCTAAGGCAGCTCCTAAATCGGCACCTAAGAAAAAGTAAAATGATTATTTGAAATAAAAGAAAAGGGCAGGGTTGTTATCCTGCCTTTTTCTTTTATTTTTGCCTAATAAATTGTATTCATGGAAACCCAAAGCACTTCGATAGATTTTTTACCAATTATATTCCAGGTATTAGTTGCCCTTGGCTTCGTTGTAGTCACTTTAATTGCGACTCATTTTTTAGGGCCTAAAAGAAAGACAGAAGATAAGCTATCTACATTTGAGGCGGGTATAAAAGTTGTAGGTAATGCCCGTCAGCCATTTTCTATTAAATATTTTCTCGTAGCAATCTTGTTTGTGCTTTTTGATGTTGAGGTTATTTTTATGTACCCCTGGGCAGTGAATTTCAGGGATCTTGGGATGGCTGGTATGATTGAAATGTTCATTTTTATGGGAACATTGCTCTTGGGCTTTATTTATGTTGTTAAAAAGAAGGTATTAGACTGGAATTAATCTATTTAGATCGGTTCTAAATGACGTTGCTGTAGTCTTTTACTTTTAAAAAATTGTAGATTTGTGGTTCATTCTTTACTGGAATGAGCCTTTTTTGTTTATATCATGAGTGACATCAATATAGTAGACGCGCCTCCGGGCATTGAAGGGTCTGGCTTTTTTGCAACCTCGCTGGATAAGGTTATAGGACTTGCCCGCTCCCATTCGTTATGGCCTTTACCCTTTGCCACCTCTTGTTGTGGTATCGAGTTTATGGCTACCATGGGATCACACTATGATTTCGGACGTTTTGGTTCTGAGCGACTGAGTTTTTCGCCGCGTCAGGCAGATCTGTTAATGGTTATGGGAACTATCGCTAAGAAAATGAGTCCGGTGCTAAAGCAGGTATATCTCCAAATGGCAGAGCCGCGTTGGGTGATGGCTGTTGGTGCCTGTGCTTCCAGTGGTGGTATCTTTGATACTTATTCTGTGTTACAGGGTATTGACGAAATTATACCTGTAGATGTTTACGTTCCAGGGTGCCCTCCACGTCCTGAAGCTATTCTGGATGGCTTTGGAAAGATTCAGGAATTGGTGAAGAATGAATCTGGAAGAAGAAGGAATTCAGATCAATACAGAGAAATGTTGGCCTCATACGGAATACAATAATGGCAGGGGTTACAAATCACGAACTGGTAACGTTGTTGACAGCAAGATTCGGTGGGAAAATTATAGGCGTTAATGAGCCTTACGGCTTGTTAACATTTGAAACTACTAAAGATGTTATCATTGATGTTCTGGAGTTTTTGAAGGAGAATGCTATCGCTAATTTTAATTTTCTGACTGACATTACTGCTGTACATTATCCGGGTAAGAAGCATGGTATCGCGGTTGTTTATCATCTGCACAGTATGGTTAAAGGAGTACGAATAAGGGTAAAGGTATTCATCGATGAGCATCATCCTGAAATACCTACCGCAACTACTTTATGGAATGGAGCAAACTGGATGGAACGCGAAACTTATGACCTGTTTGGAGTAAGGTTTGAGGGCCATCCTGATTTAAGAAGAATTTTGAATATGGATGATCTAGGAGTTCATCCAATGTTAAAGCAATACCCACTGGAAGATCCAAACAGGGTAGATAAAAAAGATGAATACTTTGGTAGATAAGCAGAAATGAATCACAATCAACCGGTATATACAGATAATGATCCGCAGGATGAACTTGTAACTCTGAATTTAGGACCAACCCATCCTGCAACACATGGGGTTTTCCAGAATGTCATTCAACTTGATGGGGAACGTATCGTGAGTGGAGTATCCACGATTGGTTATATCCACAGGGCATTTGAAAAAATTGCGGAACACCGTCCTTTTTACCAGATCACACCTTTAACGGATCGTTTAAATTATTGTTCTTCTCCAATTAATAATATGGGCTGGCATATGACCGTGGAAAAGCTGCTCAATATTACAATGCCAAAACGAGTGGATTATCTGAGAGTAATCATCATGGAGCTGGCACGTATTTCTGATCATATAATCTGTAACACGATCATTGCTCAGGATACTGGAGCTACAACTACTTTCCTTTATCTTTTTCAGTTCAGAGAGCACATCTACGAAATCTATGAGGAAATTTGTGGAGCGCGGCTTACAACGAACATTGGTCGTATAGGAGGTTTTGAAAGGGATTTTAACGACATTGCATTTGCGAAGATCACTAAATTCCTGAAAGAATTTCCTGTCGCATTAAGGGAATTTGAGAGTTTACTTAACCGTAACAGGATCTTCATCGATCGTACAGCCAAGGTGGCTGAAGTTTCTGCTGAACAAGCTTTGGATTTCGGATGGACAGGTCCTCTTCTGCGCTCGACAGGAGTCGATTATGACGTTCGTGTAAGTGATCCGTATTCATCTTATGGTGATTTTGATTTTGAAGTTCCTGTAGGAACAAGCGGCGACATTTATGACCGCTATCTGGTACGCAATGAGGAGATGTGGCAGAGTCTGAGATTAATTGAGCAGGCGCTTGAGAAAATAAAACATGAGCCAGCGGGTATTTTTCATGCTGATGTACCAGAGTTTTACCTGCCGGCTAAAGAAGAGGTCTATAACAATATGGAAGCCCTGATTTACCATTTCAAAATAGTAATGGGTGAGATTGACGCACCTAAAGCGGAGGTTTATCATTCTGTTGAAGGCGGAAATGGTGAACTTGGGTTTTATCTCATCAACGACGGAGGCAGAACACCATACCGATTACATTTTAGAAGACCAAGTTTTATAAATTATCAAATGTTTGCTCCCATGAGTAAGGGTATGTTGCTTTCAGATGCCATTATTAACATGAGTAGTATGAATATTATTGCAGGAGAACTAGATGCTTAAAGTAGACCACCAACACCCTGTAGAGTTTTCATCGGCTTTAATATCGAAGTGCGATGAAATTGTTAAACGATATCCTGAAGGCAAACATAAATCTGCCTTACTTCCAATACTTCATGAGGTTCAGGCTGAATTAGGCTGGTTGAGTACAGACGCGATGGATAAAATAGCGGCCTATCTTGATATTTTGTCTATTGAAGTTTATGAAGTGGCTTCATTCTATTCCATGTACTTTTTAAGGCCGCAGGGTAAATATGTTCTCGAGGTATGCAGAACAGGGCCATGTTGTTTGGTTGGAGCAGAAAAGTTAATGGGACATATTGAACAAAGTCTGGGAGTAAAGGAAGGAGAAGTTACAGCGGATGGTTTGTTTAGCTGGAGAGGAGTTGAATGTCTGGCTGCATGTGGCTACGCTCCCGTATTGCAGATTGGACCAGAATACACATTTTACGAGAATCTGAACGAACAAAAGGTTGACGAATTGATACAAGACTTACGCAAAAAATAATGGCTCGTAAACTATTATTAGAACATATAAATGTACCCGGCATCAATACGCTTGATGTTTACCGGGAAAAAGGCGGTTACCGTGCTGTCGAAAAGGCTTTAAAGACACTTTCTCCCGATGAAGTAGTGGAAGAGGTAAAGAAGTCCGGATTGCGCGGTCGTGGTGGTGCAGGATTTCCGACAGGGATGAAATGGAGTTTTCTGGCAAAGCCGGAAGGTGTTGCCAGATATTTAGTGTGTAATGCAGATGAGTCGGAACCTGGAACATTTAAGGACCGCTATCTAATGACTTACATTCCTCATGCATTGATTGAGGGTATGATCGTTTCGAGTTTTGCTTTGGGTGCCAATACATCTTATATCTATGTAAGAGGAGAAATGATGCCCCAAATACGTATCCTTGAGAAGGCAATTGCTGAAGCCAGAAACGCAGGGTTCCTTGGCAAAAATATCCTGGGTTCTGGCTACGATCTGGAGTTATATGTGCAACCTGGAGGAGGTGCCTATATCTGTGGAGAAGAAACAGCACTACTGGAGTCATTAGAAGGAAAAAGGGGAAATCCACGGATTAAGCCACCATTTCCTGCTATCGCAGGCCTTTATGGCTGCCCTACAGTTGTAAATAACGTCGAATCCATTGCCGCAGTTGTGCCAATCATTAATGATGGTGGCGATGAATATGCTAAAATTGGTATAGGTCGCAGTACAGGTACGAAGTTGATTTCCGCCTCTGGTAATCTGATTAGACCAGGAGTTTATGAAATTGAACTGGGGTTGCCCGTTGAAGAATTTATTTATTCTGATGAGTATTGCGGAGGTATTGCAAATGGTAAACGATTGAAAGCTACCGTTGCTGGTGGTTCTTCCGTGCCGATATTGCCTGCTAATCTAACCTTAAAACTGGCTAACGGCGATCCAAGGTTAATGAGTTATGAATCGCTTTCGGAGGGTGGATTTGCTACGGGAACTATGTTGGGCTCAGGTGGCTTCATTGCTTTTGACGAAGATCAGTGTATAGTAAGGAACACCTGGAACTTCTCGCGTTTTTATCATCATGAAAGCTGCGGACAGTGCTCACCTTGCAGAGAAGGGACCGGTTGGATGGAAAAGGTATTGCATAGACTTGAGTACGGACATGGAAAAATGAGCGATATTGATCTTTTGGTTGATGTTTCTAAAAAAATAGAAGGAAATACGATATGTCCATTGGGCGACGCTGCTGCATGGCCGGTTGCAAGTGCCATAAGACATTTTAGAGATGAGTTTGAATGGCACGTTAAAGAGCCGGTTAAAAGTCTCGACACTAATTATGGTTTAGCTAATTATGCTGAACCAATTGCTAAAGCAGAAGTTACGACAGGAGATTAACGATCATGAGTGATAAAGTTAAGGTTACCATAGACGGGATAACAGTAGAAGTAGCTCCCGGTACAAGTATTTTAAATGCTGCCAGACAAATCGGGGGCGATATTGTACCGCCTGCGATGTGCTACTATTCCAGGCTGGAAGGAAGCGGAGGAAAATGCCGTACTTGTATAGTTAAGGTAAGCAAAGGATCAGAAAAGGACCCAAGACCAATGCCTAAGCTGGTGGCATCATGCCGTACTACAGTTATGGACGGAATGGAAGTGCAAAACATCACCTCGCCTGAAGTGATAGAAGCCAGAAGTGGAGTAGTTGAAATGTTATTGATCAACCATCCTTTAGATTGTCCTGTTTGTGATCAGGCAGGCGAATGTGATCTCCAAAATCTTGGTTATGAACACGGATTGCAAAAAACAAGATATGAATTTGAACGCAGAACTTTTGAGCGTATAGATATCGGAGACAAGATACAGCTTCATATGAATAGGTGTATTTTATGTTACCGTTGTGTGTTTACAGCAGATCAGATTACAAACAAGCGCGTGCATGGTATTCTCAACAGAGGTGATCATTCAGAAATCTCCACGTATATTCAGACTGCCGTTGACAATGATTTCTCAGGTAATGTTATAGACGTTTGCCCGGTTGGAGCCTTGACTGACAGGACGTTCAGGTTCAGAAACAGGGTTTGGTTTACAAAGCCCATAGAGGCCCATAGAGACTGCCCAACATGCAGTGGCAAAGTAACCCTTTGGTACAAAGGTGAAGATGTGCTCCGGGTAACTGCCCGCAAGGATATCTATGGAGAAGTAGAAGAATTTATCTGCAACACCTGCAGATTCGATAAAAAGAAAACATCCGATTGGGTTATTGAACACCCAACCCATATTAGTGATGCTTCTGTCATTGCTTCAAATCATTATGAAACTTTAAAGCCACTTCCAGTTATACAGAACAATCTTAAACTGCAGCAGGCTAATCAGGTAGAACTTGAAAAAACCACTAAATTCTAATGGATATAGCTTTTGTAATAGAGAAATTTGTACTGGTAACAATAATATTTGCGATCAGTTTACTAATAGCTATGTACTCTACCTATGCAGAGCGTAAAGTAGCGGCCTTTTTACAAGACAGGCTTGGTCCGGACAGAGCAGGTCCGTTTGGAATACTTCAGCCTTTAGCTGATGGAGTAAAAATGTTTATGAAGGAAGAAATTATTCCTTCAAATGCAAACAAATGGCTGTTTATGGTTGGCCCGGGCCTGGCAATGCTTACGGCTTGTATCGGTACAGCTGTTATTCCATGGGGTAGTGCTATAACGATTGGTGATAGGGTAATTCCATTACAGGTAACCGACATCAATGTCGGAATATTATATATTTTTGGCGTGGTGTCCCTTGGTGTTTATGGCGTTATGATAGGCGGTTGGGCTTCAAACAATAAGTATTCATTGTTGAGCGCTATACGTGCTGCATCGCAGAATATCAGTTATGAGATTGCAATGGGCTTGTCGATCATTGCACTCCTGCTTGTCACCAATTCTATGAGTCTTAAAGAAATCGTAGAGCAACAGCATGGATGGCACTGGAACGTATTATATCAGCCGCTTGGTTTCCTGATCTTTATGATTTGTGCGTTCGCAGAAACAAATCGTGCTCCTTTTGATCTGCCTGAGTGTGAGACGGAACTCATAGGCGGATACCATACAGAGTATTCATCGATGAAATTAGGGTTTTATCTATTTGCCGAATACATCAATATGTTTGTTTCTTCAGCGGTTATGGCTACGCTGTATTTTGGTGGATATAATTATCCGGGAATGGACTGGGTATTAGTGCATACCGGACCAGTTATTGGGCCATTGATCGGAACTTTAGTATTCTTTATTAAGATATTTGCATTTATATTTTTCTTTATGTGGGTACGGTGGACCATTCCCCGTTTCCGTTACGATCAATTGATGCATTTGGGCTGGAAAGGATTAATACCACTTGCGATCGCCAATATAATTGTTACGGGCATTGTCATTGCTATAATTGAGAAATTTTAACTACCCGCATTAGCGGATAACAATAAGGAGGTTTAATGGAACCATTAACCAGTAAAAAGAAAGTACTAGAGCAAAAGCCACTTACATTCGCAGAACGTATGTATCTGCCTGCAATCGCAAAGGGCCTGACCGTGACTTTTAGCCATCTTTTTAAGAAAGAAGCAACAATAAGATATCCGGAGCAGGAAAGAGAATTCTCTACGAATTTCCGGGGTATGCACTCTTTAAAAAGAGATGAAGAAGGCAAAGAACGCTGCACAGCTTGTGGCTTATGTGCTTTATCTTGTCCTGCTGAAGCAATTACGATGATAGCTGCAGAACGTAAACCGGAAGAAAAAGATCTTTATCGTGAAGAAAAATACGCTTCTGTATATGAAATCAACATGTTGCGCTGTATATTCT
>DATFQH010000385.1:0-4380 GCA_035264385.1 Pedobacter sp. | reverse complement strand
GGATTGTAGAATTTGATCCGAACATTTGATGTCTTAAAGCTACTTTCTAAGTAACGATGATGGAGTTATCAGTTTCCATCTACTGGATTTTAAAACTATTTTATTGTAAACATAGTAAAGGTTTTTCCATTGAATTTACAAACACCTCCTCCCTGTGTTCCAAACCACAGTTCTCCCTTTTTATCTTTGTAAATAGCCATAATGGCATTACTGGGAAGACCATCTTTAACCGTATAATTGGTTACCGTTTTCCCGTCGTACCGCCACAAGCCGGCCTCATAAGTTCCTATCCACAGCTCACGGTTGCGATCATCGCTCATGGACATAATGCTGGCGAGGTTGTCCTTTGTGCCAAGGGCTCTTGCTGATAAAAATTTGCCATCTTTTAGTGCCTCTATATACTCAGACCGGCCCAATCCTTTTTCCGCTGTGAAATTAGTTAATCTCTCCCCATCGTAGAAAAACACCCCAAAGCCATTGTTGCTGAACCAAAAGTTCCCCTTCTTATCTTCGAAGATGGCCCGGACAGCTGCTCCACCCAAGCCTTTTTCATTGAACCAGGTAAAAGACTTTCCGTCATAACGGCATACACCTAAGTATTCAGTGCCGAACCAGACGTTTCCTTTACTATCTTTAAAAATACTATAGACGCCATAGGGGCTTATAGCGCTTGTCGGGAATTTAGCATAATAGGCTGCATCAAGATTGGTTTTAGGAAGTTGCAAATTGCTGAGTGAATGACCGTCATAACGATAAACCCCCTCTTTGGCTGCAAACCAAATGTCTTCAGGTTGTTTTTTCCATTCCTCACTGGTCGTCTTACCAATGCCGAACTGAAATTTTTGCTGATCGCTGATGGTACGGAAAGTCTGTCCGTCAAAGCTGCTCAATCCGTTGCCGGTGGTAAACCAGATGTTGCCTGATCTGTCTTCCTGTATAGCGTGGATCTGATTACCGGATAAACCGTCTTTAGTAGTAAAGAGCACAATATTTTTCCCATCATAACGATATAAGCCCTGTCCGTCACTGCCGAACCAGAAGTTGCCATTTTTATCCTGGAAAATAC
Organism: Pedobacter sp.; assembly: GCA_035264385.1. Taxonomy (GTDB): domain Bacteria; phylum Bacteroidota; class Bacteroidia; order Sphingobacteriales; family Sphingobacteriaceae; genus Pedobacter. Next base: position 3,314 of record DATFQH010000385.1, on the reverse strand, counting down.
ACCTGATGTTTCTGCCGATCTCTGAAACCACCTTTCCGCTTTTAATATTTGCGTTGCGGCCAATTGACGTGCGTCCCGCAGAGATCTTTTGTCCATAGCAAAAAGTAACGGATAACCCAATTGCGATCAGCGTAATAGCGGTGGTTCGTGTCAAGATAGTCATTGGACTTGCCGCTTCGTTTTAGAATTAAGCGAATGAACTAATATAGTAATATAAGGTGAAATATAATTGCTATCACAGGACATGAAAATCTATTTCCAACTAGCCAATGTGTAACTTGAAACACTTCTATTTACTATTTCTTTAGCCAATAATTTTTTGATAGGTTTGAGCACACACAAATAAAATCATTGCGATGAATTTTAAAAATTTACTACGCTAGCTATTGCCTTACTTTTCTTTGCTGCATGTAAGAAAGACAGCGTACCACCAGAACCTGAAGCACCTTTAGAATTACTTATAGATTCTGCTTCATACACGATTAATGGGAAACAGTATATTTCAAGCAAAATTGAAAAAGGGATGACATTCACCACGCAATCTAACATAGAATCACTTCAGGCGTTAATTTCAACTATTTAATACAAGGGGATAAAGACTCCATTTTATTTGTGCGAGACTTTGTTATTAAAGCCAATAGTTCTTATATAATTATTTCATTCATAAAGGTGTACAACACTAATGAAACAGAATTTACAAATGAAAATAACGGCGGGTGGTTATATTTCCCAAAAAATAAAACGGATATATTTTCTCCTGGTATGTATAAATTTCCAACAGATTTTTGGAGAAACAATTCAATTTCTGGAATCGCAATTAGAGTTATAAATGATCGCGGTGATTTTAAATCCTATGGGCATGCAGATTTAAGTAAGCCTTCTTCAATTACACAAGCTGATCAAAAAGATTCAAAATTTGAAATCATAAGTCTGCGAAAACGCAAATCAGGATATCTATTGGAGGGTAAGTTTAGCTTAAGTGTTTGTGATGAAAATAAAGAATCTCAAATAATAAAAAATGGTTACTTAAGATTTAGTGTACTCAATTCATTAGAAACTAAATTAGTGTGAGCTGATTTGCCTTATGAAGTCTAAGAAAGTTGTGGTCTTTCTCAAATATCAAAAAATTTGGGATCAGCTTGGTGAAAATATAAAGCTGGCCAGAAGCCGACACAACTGACAAAGCAGCATGAGAATATCTGGCATACGAACTGGCCTGCAGAGCAGGAATCAATATGCCTGTTTGCACTCTTGAAAAGGTAAGGGGGCCATATCACACATTTTTGCCGGGACGGTTTGATAGGGATGCGGACCAACGGATTCATTTTGCATCAGCAATGACCATGACTGGGAACAGTGAAGATACCATTAGAGATGTCACTCCAAGTTACCTTAAAATAGCAGAATTTATACAAAATTATGGTTCAAACATAGAGGAGGATATGGATAATAACGCGCTGGATTTCCCGCGCAGATCAGGAGGCCATGTCTCCCGCATTTAGATTAGTTACAGGATAGCTTCTTATCATTTTAGTGCGGGCACAGGTGATTCTCCTCATAGTAACACCAATCGGCTCTAAAAAATGACTAAAAGTAGCTATTTTAAATTATTCGGATTGATGTTAGATTAGATCGGGATTTAATTAACGATACTTATGGTAATAAAAAAAAGCCACTCGCTAGTGGCTGTTGCAGCTTTTGAAAAAGTTGACATTCTAAATCCGGGAATGTCAGGGATTCAATACACTCGAGTTACCCACACATTCATTATAAATTTATCCAAAAGTTAACTCGAGATACATCGCTGGTATGAATTACTATGCAATGCTGCCAAAAAGGACTTTTGTAACATAAACTAAACAACTATAATTATGAGATGTAACGATCAATCTGTGACTTACTTGAAATCTAAGGGATACAATGTAGTTAGGCTACCGAGAGCCGATATTAAACCGTTACAAGTGTTGATGAAAAAAAATGGCTCTTTTGAAACATTAGGATCAATAGATTCCGTACTGATTGCGGGGAACAGCAAGACATTACCTGAAATAAAAGCAGATGAAAATGCAGCTGGCGTATCTGGAAAAAAGACCAGTGATTTGAGTGCAGGCGTCGCTTTAAGCATATTGGGAAATATTATAAGTGCAATGGGTGGAAATCTTGGAATAGATGCGCAATATACAAACGCGAAGACCATCACTTTCGAGTTTCAGGACGTTAAATCTGACTCTGTTGACATCATCAAACTTGATATGTACCTGAACGATGCCGATATTGATCCACTCTCAAAACAGGTGCGTGCATTACTGGAATCTGATGATATTTTTATCATTACTTCCGTCATAAAAAGCAATAAAATTAGTGTAGAAGGAACCAAAAAAGACAACAGCGGATTAAAAGTCGACGTACCTGTAGTAAAAGAAATTGTTGGAGGAAAAATCAATATAGAATCTAACGGCGACGAGGCATCTAAAGTCTCTTATAGTGGAGATAGTACGCTGGTATTCGGATTCAAAGCTATAAGATTGGTTTATGAGAAAGGAAAATATAGTGCTTTTGAACAGGCCGATGAAGGTACTCCGTTGTCTATCGACTCACCTGAATGGAAAGAAAGAGGAACCATAAACTGGCTATCTGCGCAAGAAAATTTAGTTCAGTTCCAATAAGATGGCAAAGAAAAAAATCGAGCAGGACTACAAATTTAACCCCAATGTGCTGGAAAAGGCAATCATTGCTAAGCCACTCCTTGATGTTATGAAAAAACATCCTGAGGAGCCAGTAGATATCATTATCGATCTTAACTTAGAATATGACGGCGGAATTGAGAAAGCTGGCTCAAAAGTAATAAGTCTATTGGATGAATTGTCGAAAACTGGTGAAATTTCCAATGAAAGCATGCCCAATGAAACAGCTATAAACGCTGAGAAGAATAGGTTGACACGTCAGTATGTCTTCGTAAAGCTTAGCCCTAACAGCATCCGCTTACTTATTCTAAAAGACCGGAAACAAGATCCTGCAATTTATAAAATTTGGCCTGACTTTGAAGTAAGCAGCCAAACCATAAAATCTGTCAGAACTATAAAGGCTGATGCAGCGAGGACTTCATTTTCTGCCTTGGGAGAAGATATTACCTGGGCGGTTTTAGATTCCGGTGTGGATTTCAGTCACCCACATTTTAGTTTGCATAAAAATAAACATAAGGATTTCCACAGGAACTTTACAGAAAGCGGAAAAGCTGAAGAAGATGAATTTGGGCATGGTACACATGTGGCTGGGATAATTGCCGGCGAGTTGATAAAATTAGATGAAAAGGA
>DATFQH010000384.1:0-9106 GCA_035264385.1 Pedobacter sp. | reverse complement strand
TGAGCTGCGCAGCAGCATGCACCTGCTCCGTTATCAGCCATTGGTTGATGTTGGCGCAAGATTTGTATTTGTAAACAAAGTGTACAACCAAAATCCTATATTAGAATTAATTTTCAATTACAGCTTTTAAATCATAAGTCTATAATAAAACATTACATCATGAGCACAAAAACCATCTTCATTATAGCATTTACTGCCGTTATAACTGTATTTTTGATGATCAATACCGATGCGGTAGCCTTCGATTTCATATTTGTTAAGAAAGACGTTTCGAAGCTGTTAATTGTTGGCGTATGTACCTTTGTGGGGTTTGTACTGGGCTACTGGGCAGGCAGGCCAAAAGTCACGGTGAGCACCTATGACAACAATGACCCCCAGGAATACCCCGGGGATCACAAAAAAGATTTAAACCGTAATGAGCTGAGCGACGAAGACCGCGATTACATCAACTAATTCAGCGCCTGTCTGATATCACCAAGAATATCATTGATGTGTTCCAGTCCGATAGACAAGCGAACAGTTCCCTGCTCTATTCCAACTTCCAGTCTTTGTTCTTCAGTCAGTTTAGAGTGGGTACTCGTAGCCGGATGCGTTGCTATAGACCTGGTATCGCCAAGATTGGCCGAAATAGAGAACATTTTCAGTTTATCCATGAAACCGCTGGCCGCATCTACGCCGCCTTCAATCACCAAAGTCACTATACCACCACCCTGCTTCATCTGCTTTTTGGCAATTTCATACTGAGGATGTGAGGGCAGAAAAGGATACATCACTTTATTGATCTTCGGATGTGACTCCAAAAATTCGGCAACCTTCAGCGCATTTTCGCAATGCCTGTCCATACGTACAGCCAGTGTCTCCAGACTTTTGGAAAGCAGCCATGCGTTAAAAGGAGACATAGCAGGCCCGCTGTGTCTTGCGAAACCCTCAATCTCTTTGATAAGCACCGCAGAACCCAGAATGATTCCGCCCAGGGTACGGCCCTGGCCATCAATGAACTTAGTAGCAGAGTGAATAGAAATATCTGCGCCCAGTCTGATCGGCTGTTGCAGGTAAGGAGTGGCGAAACAATTGTCAATCACCAGCAGAATATTGTGTTTTTTAGCAAGTTTACCCAACCATTCCAGATCTATTATGTCTATACCCGGGTTAGAGGGAGTTTCTACAAAGATCATTTTGGTATTCGGCTGTATGCCGTTTTCCCACTGATCCAGCTTATCCAGATCCGCGTAGGTATAGGTAATGCCCCATTTGGAAAATACATTGTTCAGCAACTGATGCGTCGACCCGAATACCGAACGGCTGGACAGCACATGATCACCTGACTTTAAAAAAGCAGCGAAGGTAGTGAATATCGCCGCCATACCGCTGGCAGTGGCCCAGCCTGTTTCAGCTCCTTCCAGTACCGACATTTTCCCTATCAGTTCATCAGTGTTGGGGTTTGCGTAGCGGCTGTATACATTGCCTTCCTTTTCGTTGGCAAAAAGCGCGCGCATTTCCTCAGCATCATCAAATTTATAGCTTGAGGTAAGGTACAAAGGCACGGAATGCTCTTTATACTGACTTCTTTCTGCTTGTAAGCGTATGGCTAGGGTTTCAAAATTATCTTCCTGCATGGTGTTATTGAGTATATCTTAATGTTTAGGTCTGTTAATTGAGTTCGGTTACCGATGGATCCCGTAGGTAAAGTTCAGCTTCGCCGAGCGGCCCAGGATATTGGATACCGAGCAATACTTATCGAAAGTCAAAGCCAGCGCACGTTCTACTTTTTGCACGTTCAGCTCCCCGTAGAGATCAAAATGAATATCGATCACATCAAATATAGGGGGCATCTCCTCGTCTTTTCTGGTCGCCTTAATACTGATCTTCACATCGTTTAAAGGTTCCTTTTGTTTGGTCAGCACATTTACCATATCGATACCGCTGCAACCACCGAGGCCCACCAGCAGCATTTCCATTGGCCTGAAACCTTTGCCTGTACCACCTATGGCTTCCTTGGCATCCAGTTCTACCTTAAAACCCGATGAATTCTCTGCTTCAAAATTAAATTTACCGCTTTTACGTACTAAATTGATTTCCATGTATTGTTCTTGTTTCTTTTGTCAGGAAACCTGCGAATGCCGTTTCCATGACTGCTCGTTATACATTATAAAAAACCTTGTTATCCTTTTCCAGATCCGGCAGTTGTACCGGAGCGGCAAACACGCCAAATACTGAAGAACCACTGCCGCTCATGGCCGCATATAGCGCGCCTGATTCGTATAGCCTGGTTTTGATCTGTTCTGTTTCGGGATATTTCACAAAAACCGCGTCTTCAAAATCATTCTTCAGAACCGATTTCCAGTTTTCCAGAGGCAAATGTATTAAATCTTTCAGCGAAGTACTAGGTTTTGAAGGCATTATTCCGCTGTAAGCAGCTGCGGTAGACACATGTACTGCCGGTTTTACCAGTACAAGATAATAATTTGACAAATCTATGTTGACTTCAGAGAACTCATCGCCCTTGCCAAAGGCGAAGACAGGCTTATTTTGAATAAAGAAGGCGCAGTCTGCCCCCAGTGGCCTGGCATAATCTTCCATCTGCCCTGCCGAGAGGCCCAGTTTGAACTTTTCATTGACCAGCCTGATCAGAAAGGCAGCATCCGAGGACCCACCGCCAAGCCCTGCCCCTACAGGAATGTTCTTGAGCAGGCTGATCTTTTGCGCAGGCAGTTTAAAATCCTGCTGCAGTTTCAGAAATGCCTTTAAACAGATGTTATTACCGGCCGCTCCGGGAATTTCGATTCCCTTCACTTCGCAGGACACTACAGCCGCATCTGTGAGCTCCACCACGTCATAGATCTTTACCGGGTAAAATACCGTTTCGAGATTGTGGTAGCCATCTGGTCTTTTTTCGGTAATGTTGAGGCCAAGGTTGATCTTGGCGTTGGCAAAAGCTAGCATCGGTGAAAATTTAATGGCATTTTTTGTTTATCCCGCAAACATACAAAACAAGTTGAGAAAGCATACCGGTCGCGGTTATAACTTATTTGTTGCTCTTATCTTTTCTACTGCTATTGTACTGGTATCCGACTGCTATTGTACTGCTATTGTATTGGTTGATACAATATAATAGCAACATAATCGGAGTCTTTTATGAGCCTATTTTAAATGAGCACTTCATTTCCTCAGGGGAGCTACTGATACTAACATCCTCCTTAGTTTTACACACCTGTGGGATTATTTATTGATGCTGAGTATATTCGCAACAGTTTAACGGATAACGGGCAACGAGAATGAAACAATATTTAGATTTAATGCAGCATGTGCTCGATCATGGGGCTCAAAAGCACGATCGCACAGGCACCGGAACCATCAGTGTATTCGGTTACCAGATGCGGTTTAACCTCGCCGAAGGTTTTCCTATGGTGACGACAAAGAAACTGCATTTAAAATCCATTATACATGAACTGATCTGGTTTTTAAGCGGTGATACCAATATCAGATACCTGAAGGATAACGGTGTGCGGATCTGGGATGAATGGGCAGATGCCGATGGCAACCTGGGGCCGGTATATGGTTCGCAATGGCGTTCCTGGCCTAAACCCGATGGTGGCCATATTGACCAGATCGCAAAGATCGTGGATACCCTAAAGAACAATCCCGATTCTCGCAGGATCATTGTATCGGCATGGAACGTTGCAGAGGTCGACAACATGGCGCTGCCTCCCTGCCACGCCTTTTTCCAGTTCTATGTAGCCGACGGCAGGCTCAGCTGCCAGCTGTACCAGCGCAGCGCGGATATATTCCTGGGGGTGCCTTTTAATATCGCTTCCTATGCCCTGCTGACCATGATGGTGGCACAGGTATGCGGATTGGCTTATGGTGATTTTATTCATACCCTTGGTGACGCGCACCTGTACAACAACCATATTGAGCAGACCCGTCTCCAGCTGAGCCGTGAGCCGAGGAAGCTGCCTGTAATGAAGATCAACCCGGATGTGAAGTCTATCTTTGATTTTAAGTTTGAAGATTTTACGCTGGAAGATTACGATCCGCATCCGCACATTAAAGGGGTAGTTGCCGTATGATCGTATCTGCAGTAGTAGCCATAGGCGAAAACAATGCCATAGGTAAAGACAATGGACTGCTTTGGTACCTGCCTACAGACCTGAAACACTTTAAGGCCATTACCAAAGGACACACCATCATCATGGGGCGCAAAACCTTCGATTCTATCAAAAAGCCCTTGCCGCACAGACGAAATATCGTGGTAACCAGAAATACCAGCCTTATAATTGAAGGGGCTGAGGTGGTCAATACGGTAGCAGATGCACTGGCGCTTTGCGCCGATGAGCGGGAGGTATTTATTGTGGGTGGCGCAGAGATCTATAAGCTGGCCATGCCAAAGACAGACCGCATTTATCTGACCACGGTGCATCAGGCTTATGAGGCTGATGCCTTCTTTCCGGAAATAGATGATAGCCTATGGAAAGTGGTAAATTCCCAACGGCATGAACCCGATGAAAAAAACAATGTAGCGTTTACTTTTTCAACGTTGGAGCGGATTTAAAACATCCGGTTCCGGGGCCAAACATTCCGAAAGACAAATAGTTTTACTTCTCATAATAAAAAATTGACAACGTGGCCTATTATTTAAAAAAATAATTAGATTTGCCGACTTGTTAAAAAATGATATAGCTGATATAGACTAATAACTACAAACAAATGCAGGGTAAAGGTTTTATTAAATTTATGGCAATACTATTGGGTATTGTCTGTGTGTATTCTCTCTCATTCAACTTTGTTACGTCGAAAGTTGAAAAAGACGCAAAGGCATTCGCCAAAGGTGATCCGGATAAGGAAAAAGCTTATTTAGACTCAATGGCTACAGTGCCGGTTTATCCTCTTTTTGGATTTAACTATCAGTTCTGTAAAGAAAAAGAGATCAACCTTGGGCTCGACCTTAAAGGTGGTATGAACGTAACGATGGAGATCTCATTGGCGGAACTGGTTAAATCTTTAGCCAGCAATACTGATGATGCCAACTTCAACAAAGCTTTGTCTACTGCTCAGACTCAACTGAACGCAGGTGGTAAAGATTTCATCAGTTTGTTTGTAAATGAATTTGAAAGACTTTCTCCGAACGTAAAGCTTGCAGACTACTTCTCTAATCAGGACAATGCGACTGTACTGAAACCTGACGCCAGCAACTCGGATGTAAAAAAATATCTGTCGAAAGAAGCTACCAGTGCTATTGACCGTTCGTTCATCATCATCAGAAGCCGTATTGACGGATTTGGTGTAGTGAGCCCGAATATGCAAAAGCAGGAAGGTACTAACCGCATCCTTATTGAGATGCCGGGTGTTCAGGACAAGGAAAGGGTACACAAATTATTGCAGGGTTCTGCTGAACTGCAGTTCTGGCAGGTGTACAACAATGAAGAGGTTTATCCGGTAATGGAAAACATCAACAAGACACTTTCAGTTTCCCTGAAGGCTACTACCGATACCACTGCGAAAGTAACCGCCGATACTGCTGCCAATTCGGGAAGTAAGCTGGCCAACTTAACTAAAAGCAAAGACACCACGTCGGCAGCCAAAACTGCTGAAATTGCTAAAACCAATCCTTTGTTTGCAGTTTTAAATGTACCGACCTACACAGGAGCTAACGGACAGCCTGCATTACGTCCGGGTCCCGCAGTTGGATGGACAGCACAAAAAGATACTGCTAAAGTAAACGCATTCTTTAAAAGACCTGAAATTGCTTCTATCATTCCTCAGAGCTACAAGTTCATGTGGAGCGTAAAGCCAATTGATATGGGCACTGTTGCAGGTGCTGCTAAAATATTCGAATTGTATGCAATCAAGGTAACTTCTACCGATGGCAAACCTGATCTTGGTGGTGAAGCCATCAGTGATGCACGTCATGACTACGACCAGAAAGGTAAACCTGAGGTAACGATGTACATGACCGGCGAAGGTGCACAGAAATGGAAAAAAATCACCGCTGAGGCTTCTTCTGATCCGAACAATAAAAAATCCATCGCTATTGTTCTGGACAATACAGTGTATTCTGCACCAACTGTTCAAAATGAGATTCCAAACGGTATTTCTTCTATCACCGGAAGCTTTACTGTAAATGATACACAGGATTTGGCAAACATCCTTAAAGCGGGTAAACTTCCAGCACCTGCGAGGATCGTTGGTGAGTTCGTGGTAGGACCGTCATTGGGTCAGACTGCTATAGACAATGGTTTATTGTCTTTTGTACTGGCATTTGTGGTGATCCTGATATTCATGGCCCTGTACTACAACAAGGCCGGATGGGTTGCTAACCTTGCCCTGGTAATCAACCTGTTCTTTATTATGGGTATCCTGGTATCCCTTGGTGCGGTGCTTACATTGCCTGGTATCGCCGGTATTGTATTGGTAATCGGTCTCTCGGTGGATGCAAACATCCTGATCTTTGAGCGTGTGCGTGAGGAGTTGACTTTAGGTAAGCCTACACCTGTTGCGATCAGAGAAGGTTTTAAACATGCCATGTCTTCCATCATTGACTCTAACGTAACGGTATTGGTACTGGGTGTAATCCTGTACATTTTCGGAAGCGGCCCGGTTCAGGGTTTTGCGACTACATTGTGTATCGGTATCCTTTCATCACTGTTCTGTGCTGTGCTGATCTCACGTCTTGTCTTTGAATACTTGCTGGATAAAAAATCAAACATAACGTTTGGTAACAGCATGACTATACACGCTTTCAAAGATATTGCCTTTAATTTTGTTGGCCACAGGAAAAAATACTATATCATTTCTTCTGTTATCATCCTGCTAGGTTTCATCTTCTATTTCAAAAATGGCGGTTTAAACCTAGGTATCGATTTTAAAGGCGGAAGAACTTATATTGTTCATTTCGATAAGGGAATGGATACTGAAGATCTTAAATCTAAGCTATCTGCAGTATTCCCTGAATCTGAGACTATCGTTAAAACCGCTGGTGCAGACAATGAAATGAAAATTACGACTACTTATCACATCACCGATCAGGACAATGGTGCAGACAAGCTGGTTGAAACTGCGTTGACTAAAGGTCTCGATCAGACAGGAACAAAATATACCATTGAAAGTAATGAGAAGGTAGGCCCTATCATCGCTAGTGACATTGTTTACGGTGCTTATGGTGCGATCCTGTTCTCATGTCTGGTGATGTTCTTCTACATCGTAGTGAGGTTTAAGAAACTTAATTATGGTTTGGGTGCGGTAATCGCTTTGTTCCACGACGTATTGCTGGTACTTTCATTCTATACCATTCTGGATGGTGTAATGCCGTTCTCATTAGAGATCGGACAGGATTTCATCGCTGCGATCCTGACAGTAATGGGTTATACCATGACTGAAACCGTGGTAGTATTTGACCGTATCCGTGAGAAGCTGGCTGAAAGTGGTAAGTCTGATCTGCATGGCGAGGAAAGAAACAAACTGATCAACTTCGCACTGAACAGTACCTTAAGCCGTACCATCCTGACTTCATTGACCGTATTCTTCGTATTACTTGTGATCTTTATATTCGGTGGCGCCAGTATCAGAGGCTTTATATTTGCCTTGCTGATCGGTCGTATCATCGGTACGTATTCATCATTATGTATCTCTACTCCTATCGTAATTGATCTGGGTAACAAGAAATAAATAAATTACCAGTTTTATAAGATAAAAAGGGCATCCGGTTTGGATGCCTTTTTTTTTGTTGTGTATCTTTGTTTAAACTAACAAAGGAATTTCATAAACGTGTAGCCAATGCAGCAAAGACCTGTTAAATTAATTGAGTGTCCAAGGGATGCCATGCAGGGAATTCATGATTTTATTCCTACCAGGCTGAAGGCGGAGTACATCAACCTGCTGTTGCAGGTTGGCTTTGATACAATAGACTTTGGAAGTTTTGTATCGCCAAAGGCTATTCCTCAGCTCAGTGATACCAGGGAAGTGTTGGCTAGGCTAAATCTTTCTACTGGTTCGTCCCGCCTGCTTGCAATTGTGGCCAATTTAAGGGGTGCTGAGGAAGCAGCATCATTTAAAGAGATCAGTTACCTTGGTTTCCCATTCTCAGTCTCTGAGACCTTCCAGAAGCGAAATACGAATAGCTCAATCCTACAATCGATGGAGACCGTAAAGCAAATGCTCGGTCTCTGCGATAAAAATGGCAAAACAGCTGTGGTTTACTTATCGATGGGATTTGGAAATCCTTACGGAGATCCATGGAATACAGAGATTCTGGAGCTTTGGGCCGAGAAACTGGTATCCGCCGGTGTACAGATTCTGTCCCTTTCTGATACCATAGGCGTGTCATCACCCGAAAAGATAAAGGCGATTCTGCCTACACTGGTTTCAAAGTTTAGCGGTACCGAGATAGGCATTCATTTGCACAGTACTCCTGATAAACGGATCGAAAAGATAGCGGCCGCATATGAATGCGGTTGTATACGATTCGACAGCGCGCTGAAAGGATTTGGTGGCTGCCCCATGGCTGCTGATGACCTTACAGGAAATCTGGCTACCGAAGAACTGATTAGCTACCTGAACAATAAGAGTGTGTATCTGGGCTTGAATATGGACAAATGGCGAGAAGCCCTGTCTTTTTCATCAAAAGTCTTCCTTTAAGCCATAAAAAGGCAGTGGATCTCTAGGCTTTCTTAACCATTTTAAAGTGCTGGATACCAGCTTCTTCAAACTGTTCGCCTTCGGCGATGAAGCCAAACCTGGAATACATGCGCATGGCTTCGAGCTGTGCGTTGAGGTATATATATTCCGCATCGTCAGGCAGATCGGATAATACTGCCGCGACCAGCGCCTGCCCTATTCTCTTACCCCTGTGTTCCTTCAGTACCGCAAAACGCTCCAGCTTATAACCTTTATCTGTTTTACGCCAGCGACATGCACCACAAGCCTCGCCGTTGATCAGCGCCAAAAAGTGTATCGATTCGTCCTCATGTTCCCATTCGAGTTCAGGCGGACAGTTCTGCTCCTCTACAAAAACAGTTTTCCTAACTGCAAATGCTTTCTCTAAATCGTCCTGTGTTTTTACTTTGTTTACCTGAAGTGTTTCCATTGCTTTTTATAAATTAGGTGAGCT
>DATFQH010000383.1:0-5851 GCA_035264385.1 Pedobacter sp. | reverse complement strand
GATATGAGTGGGATGAATGATGAGCTAGCTGTCGCCTGAGTTAATGAGAATTTTAATGTATGATTGTAATTGATACTTCGTTTTGATTTAACAAAACAAAAGGCCATTTTTATTGAACCCTAAATTCCCCTAAAAACTCATTATGTGTGCCTATAAACGTCGCGATTTTTTAAACTTTCTTCTTTATCTGCCCTCCCCCTTATTGCCTCTGCTGCTATGCCTATAAACACTTTTGCTGCAGAACAAACTGGGCGATCGAAAGATAGTGAGGCGGTTTATTTCATTAACGACGGGATTTTTTACCGGCCAGAAGATTTTATCAATAAGTTGCAGGAGATTAATGCTGCGAGTCCAATAGAAAGGGACAGTTATGCCGAGGGTGGCGACATAGAAAAGCTTTTAAAAAAGTTTATAGAGATCACCGGGAAAGAGGCTGCCGTTTATCTGCCAACGGGAACATTAGCCAACCAGCTGGCTATTAGTTATCTCTGTGGAAATAACACTAAGGCATTCGTACAGGAAACCAGTCATGTTTATAGAGACGAAGGAGATGCTGCCCAGACTTTGTTCAACAAAAGGCTAATCCCTTTGGCTGAGGGGAAGGCATATTTTACGCTGGATGAATTGAAAAAAGCAATTACATACCATAAAGAAGGCGAAGCATTTGTTGCCGGGGTTGGAGTGGTATCGATAGAAACACCGGTAAGGAGATGTGATAATCAGGCGTTTCCATTGGCAGAGATTAAAAAGATTTCGGCCTATTGCAGGGAACAAGGTTATAAAATGCACCTTGATGGCGCCAGGTTGCATATGGCCACTGCATTTACAAATGCAAATGTTAAGGAATACGCGTCTTATTTTGATACAGTTTATATGTGTTTATATAAATACCTGGGTGCAACTGGTGGTGCTGTTTTGTGCGGAGACAAGGTTATGATTGACCAGATGCATCATCTTATCAAAGTTCATGGTGTCGGAATTTTCACCAATTGGCCCAGCGCCTCTATCGCTTTGCATCATTTACATACTAATGATGAGGTGATGGAAAAAATTAAGGTAAAATCAGCGGGCTTGTTTAATCTGTTCGGCCAGCTTAAAGGCATCAAAGTTAGCCAGGTTCAGAATGGTACTAATCAATTTAATGTATCAATAGCGAGCGGAATTGACCCGGTTAAGTTAAATACCAGATTAAGGGGAGAACATAATATTGTTTTCGGCTTGCCAAGAGCGGATGGTTTTGTAAAGATTAAAGTAAATCCGACCTTGTTGAGGAAAGATAATCAGCAGATATTTAATTCCTTTAAAGAAGCGATTGCTTTTGCCAGGGGATAGATGAATTGATCTATGAAATTCAGTTATTTATTTTTATTTTTCGCTTTTTCAATATTCTTAAGGCATCAATCTGCGTTTTCGCAAACTGCAGATCAATTGGAACTGGCCTACAAAGAAAACTCTCGCGCTCAACTCAAAACGTTTCTGGATAGTTGGGCTACAGACGTAAAGCCTGCTTCAGACGAAGAGATAGCAAAAATGAATAAACTTGTTCAACAAGCTTATGGTGTTTTTGAAACATTTTATAATCCGCATGATCTGAAAACGAGAGGTGGTTCGCAATTTGGCAATGACGCATATTTGCCGTTTAATTATTTTATAATTTCACCGACTTTAAGAATTTACACCGCAGACAAGGTATATTTTACTGACGAAGAGATCAGAACGTATACCATTGCTGAAATAAAGAAAAGAGTAAAATCGGATTCCTTAAAAATTGAATTTATCAAGCGATATGACACAGGACAAAATGATCAACTCATCGAGTACTGGGGGCCTTACGGATTAGTATATCCCGATACATTAGAAAAACTAGTGCAGTCTGTCGTAAACTTCAGGCCCAGGGTCACACAAACATCCGGAACTATGCTTTATCTCCATGATAAATATCATAAGGCACTGACAGACTTTCTAGGTAATTCTAATATTCCTTTTGGTCAGAACGGGCCGGCTCAAATAGGACAGGCCATTGGAGAAAGTAAAAGCAAAATGATGTTTCTTGGAAATTTTGTAAAAATCTATTTGAGCCATTGGGGTAACTCCTGGGATTTGCAAACCCCTCCTATCGTTTCCAAAATGACTTTCGATAAGAATTTGAAATATGTTAAAGTTGATTTTACAATGGTGTATGAAGGAGGAAGTGCTTTTTTAGGGTTTGAGAATGGGAAGTGGAATCTCATATCGGCAAAGCGCGCCTGGATAGAGTAGTACGTTTATATTTTAAAAATCTATACTTAAATAAAATAGTATCATCATGTATATATGAAAATGCTGCTCACTTCTATTCTAATGCGGACATGCGCATTATCTAATGCTCAAATAGGTTATCTGATAAAAATTGGTGATCAGGATAAACTCAATGCGATTGTTATTTCAACGAAACTACCCTCCCCTTTTCAAATTGCACATTCAATTGAAAAGGGAACTCATCTTTCAGATCATCGTTGTTTAATTTGATACTGTTTTTCACTGTGTTAATGAGCTTAAGCTTCGATTCTTTTGACAAGTTGCCGGTGACCGAGATATTCGACAGCTCTTTGTTTGTAAAGCTATAGGAAATGCCAAACCACCCATTAGTTGTTTTTTGAAGAATGCAATGATCAAACAGGTATTTCTGCATACGCAGTCTGTTTTGGGGGCTGATGTAGCCGGCGGGCATGACCATACCGAGAATACTCTGTATCTCGCAATTATCTTCAATAACTTTCGGTGCTACTTTACCTAATTTTGTTGTTTGGGCATTTGATCCTTTGCTGCAGGCGCTAATGCCTATCGTCGCCATTGCAGCGATAAGCCAGTTCTTCCAGCGTAAAGGTTTATTGACCGACGAGGGGCTGGTCGTTTGAGCGGTAGTGAAACGTCCGCAGACATTGTTGTTATTTTCCAGCATAATCTTTACGAAATATGCAGTATTCTTATCGGTCAGATCAAATACCGTTTTCTGGCAGCTGGTACAAAATCGTCCATCTTTGTTGGAGCTCATACTGTTCCAATCCTGATTACATTTAAATTTAAGTCGGGCATTGCTAATCTGATCTTCCATATAGAGGTTGTTGGTTTTCCAGATGATGTTATTCCCCTTAGAATTCCATACGAGAATTGTATTCTTAGCATCCATAATGGTAAATTATCTATTTATCAGTTACGCAATAACGTTTCTCATCATCAGCAGAGAACTTTTGTCAAGATTAAACTTATACTGTTAGGTGATTTATTCTCGAAAAAGGTGATCATTGAAGATGTTAATAATAAGCGAAAATCAAAATGATAATTGAATCACGAAAAGTCACTCACGATCCTACCCATTAATCTTAAGTGACTTGATCAACCCTTCCTGATACACCATATGAAAGCTTAATACAGCAGGGCTTCCGGGAAATGTCCCTGAGATTTCAGCTTTCAATACTGCGCCGTTTTCTGCTTCCTTATAACTAACAGGTCTTAAAACTGTCTGGTTCTCTTTATTGGATTTCTCAATCCACTTTTGAATTGCTGTTCTTCCGGTATGGGTCTTGCCTTCATCAAAAACAACAGCTGTTTCTGAAAAGCATGCGGTATAAGCTACTGCATCAAGGTTATTTTGTGCAGCGATTAAATCTGATATTAATTTTGGCAGGTTCATCATGTTTAAATTTAAGTGAATTGATTGGATCTTATGGCTGTACAAATTTCTGCAGTACAGCGACGAATTACAAGAAGGGCATTACGATTCAGATAGGGATAAATTTTTCCGTATTGTTTCCATCATGGTCTACTCCTATCTTTGGAATATGTATGAGAAAAAAACTGTTCCTAATTTAAACTGCGGGCTGGACTTAGTTGGAGAGGTACTTTACGGCAAGTGGAAAATCAGGTTACTGTGGTTTATTAACGAGGGGTATTTGCGCCCGAGTGAGCTGCAACGCAAGATTCCGGATGCAAGCCGCCGCGTACTGAATATCCAGTTGAAAGAGCTTGAGGACCATGAAATGGTGACAAGGAAGATTTATCCGGTAATGCCACCCAAAGTTGAGTATACCCTTACTGATTTTGGCAAGACCCTGATACCGGTGCTCACCGCCATAGGACTTTGGGGCGACCAGTATCAGGATCGGCTGAAAAAGGTGATTCTTAAGGGATTTCCAAACGTCCAATAATCCTGTGGATGGGCAAATCATCAGATTCTCGTTTCTTTTTTAAACAGTTGGTATAGTACCGCCGTCGATGACAAATTCTGTTCCAGTCAGGTACCTGGCTCTTGGAGAAACAAGGAAGCCTACCAGTTCTGCTACTTCTTCGGGCATTGCAGGCCTGCCATATGGGATTCCTCCCAGGGCATCCATCACACTTTGGGTGGCCTGTTCTACGGAAATAGCTGCACTTTCTGAGATGCGCTCCATCATTCTTTTGGCTCCGTCTGTCATGATCCAGCCCGGAGAAACGGTTAACACCCTTACTCCTTTTAACGCAACTTCATTAGACAGGCTTTTGCTGTAGTTAATTAATCCTGCCTTGGCAGCCGCATACGGAAGTGTAGAATCGTACAAGGGCAGTTTCCCTTGGATGGATGCGATGTGAATAATTACACCGGTTTGCTGGGCAATCATTTGTGGCAAAAAGCCTCTGTCTAACCGTACGGGCGCCAGTAAGTTGGCTTGTAAAGTCGCTTCCCAATGATGATCGGTCAAGACGGAAAAGCCACCTGCGGGCGTTTCTGAGCCCCCGAGGCTATTGACCAGGATATCAAGCTTTCCAAATTTTGACAATACTTCTGCTACCACTTTTTCGGTGCCTTTTGGTTTACTTAGATCTGCTGCAATGAAATGCAGATTTTCATTGATTGTTTCGGGTTGATTCCTTGCGGTAATGATTACAGTAGCTCCGGCAGCCAACAGTCTTTCTGCAATAGCGCATCCGGTACCTTTGGTTCCGCCGGTAACTAATGCCGTTTTCCCCGACAGCTCGTTATTAAAATTGAAGTAGTTTTCCATGTTCTAAATTCTTTTATGCAAAATTCAGACATACGACTGCTCCTCACAAGTACGGTGTTACGATTCAGATAGGGATAAATTATTCAGGGTTGCGATTGTAATGAGGATCTGGAATTTAAAACGTCAGCGCCGGTGCACCTATACTAAATCCTCCGGCAGCATCTGCGGTAGCTATCATTGGAGTACCAGCCTGTTTACCATCTCTTTTTCTGATCAATGTTGCCTGCTGCCCTACAGTACCTCCTGCCCCGGAAAGTACAATCGTTGCGGCTACAACATTTTGTTCGTAGGTAATTTCCTTGGTCCAGGGAAGGGACATTACTTGCTCGTTATTTGTTCCGCCACCTGAAGTAGTATAGGATGCGTAGAAGTTGCCTGTAAAGTTTCCCGTTACTTCATAGCGAATGGTGCGTGACAATTTGCCTGGAGCGTCATCTTTGTCCTTGTCTTTGCTGCAAGAAGTAAAAATGGTTAATAATGTAAGAAATGCAATAGTGAGATTTTTCATAGTTGTGATTTTAAAATGTAGATTTTTGTTTCATCAGCAAAATTATAAGGATGGAGTTCGCGGAACGTTAACTTTAGTTAATAAATCAGGGCTTTTTAAAATAACTTTTAGGATTGAGTGATTTTCGATAGGTTACTGTCCGTCAGCGTACGCATTTCGTTCGATAGCGAACAGTCTGCAATTGAGAAAACTGATAAAAGTGCCATACAGCGGCAATTGAGGCTGCTAACAACTCTTGTCACAAACTTGGTAAATTGCACATCGTTCATCTTTGTTTAATCGATTTACCAGCACAGCTATGTTCAGACTCAATTTAAAAATC
>DATFQH010000382.1:0-14609 GCA_035264385.1 Pedobacter sp. | reverse complement strand
TCCCTTTTTGATGATTGAAGGAGCCCACATTGCTTTATGTGCCCATTTAACATTTGCTTTTTCCAATATATTCGGATGTTTTTTCCAGCTAATCAGGTCTTTGGAACTGTAGGCATCCATATAGATCTGCTCTTCATATTTAGCGGAATAGGTGGGGTAGATCCAATATTCTTTTCCAAATATTGCGGCTTCCGGATCAGCATACCATCCCGGGAATAATGGATTTCCGGATGTTTTCTCAGCTGTTTTTTCCTGTGCAAAGAGGGAAAAACCCGCAAGGGTAAGGCAAATTAAAAGTGCTTGTGGCTTCATTTCTAAAAAGATTTTGTGCTTAGTGTTATCAGTACATTATGAAAAGTGATCCAAGGTATCATTTTATGGCTTTTTTTGCAAAGAAAAAACGTTTTAATAACTTGTTTTTTATATTTCGACATCGGCGTGATGATAAGGAGAACAGTCTTTATTTTGTTCGTTGGCTTTCGCTCTGGCCTGTATTCAGGAATTTGTCAATGAGATACATGTGTACTTTCAGGGCCTTAGTAATAATAATCTAGTAAATTAGTAGATTTAATTTGTTTTTGTGAAAATTGCATTTACATTTGTGGCGATAGAAAAATCAACATGATGAAATAAGCACATGAAAAAACAACTACACCACACAAAAGATTACGCCTCTCTTGCCTCCTTAAAGTTGAAACACTCAGCTTATTGTTGTTGCTGTATCCAGCAATAGCACTTTCCGCTATGTAGTAAAACAATAAAGACAGGATTAAAATCCTGCCTTTATCCTGGCCATCAGTATGCAACGCCAATCACCTACTGAAACGCCAATAGTCTCAACCAACGATTAATTAATTAAAACTTTTTAAAGTTATGCAAAATTTTAAAAAGGGGTGGCCTTTATTTAATGCCCGCTCCTTTGTTAAAAAAGCGCTGCTGCTCGGCAGTAGTCTCATGGTACTTCTTTTAGTGCCTTTCAGCTCGCGGTCGCAGACCCAGCCAACGATCAATTCGCTCTTATCGGGTAAGGTAATTGATGCCAAAACAAATTCAACAGTGCCGGGTGCTACCGTTCAGATCAAAGGTACAACACACTCTGTAGTGACCGATATTGACGGGGCGTTTAGCTTTAAAACAGGTCAGACATTTCCTTATACACTTGTGGTTTCTTACACAGGGTTTAAAACCCAGGAAATTGTGGTAGACGGAAGTCCGGTAACTGTGCTGCTGAAAGAGGACCTGAATGAACTGAATGAGGTTCAGGTTGTGGGTTACACGCAAACCAGAAAGGGTTCTAAAACTTCAGCCATCACTACGGTTGCAGCCGAAGACATTTCCAAGGCAGCCTATACCAGTGTTACGGAAAAACTACAGGGACAGGTACCCGGATTGCTGGTTTCCAGTAATTCCGGTGTTCCGGGTACCTCGGTACTGATCCGTCTGCGCGGTGCGATTTCAATTACCGGCGGAAATGATCCTTTATATGTAATCGACGGGGTATTCATTAACAATGAAAACCTGCAGGGCCTTTCGAGGGGTTTGGGCGGGCAAACACCCAATCCTTTATCTGATCTGAATCCCGAGGACATTGAAACAGTTTCGATACTTAAAGATGCCAATGCAACTGCTGTATATGGTGCCAGAGGGGCCAACGG
The DNA here is from genome assembly GCA_035264385.1 of Pedobacter sp. GTDB lineage: Bacteria > Bacteroidota > Bacteroidia > Sphingobacteriales > Sphingobacteriaceae > Pedobacter. The sequence continues at coordinate 12,954 of DATFQH010000382.1, read as the reverse complement.
GGTTATTCTGATCACTACAAAAAGGGGAAGTAAAAACTCGGGAACAAAATTTAACTTTTCTGCCGATTACGGATTGGGCAAGGCCTATAACCTTTGGGAACTGGTAACAGGACCGGAGCATGCCGAATTGGTGAACCTGGTACATGCAAATGATGGTCTGGCTTATGAGAAGCGTCCTTTCAGACCTGTATCCGAGGTAATTCCCGGATTCCCGGCTTACGGAAATCCTGAAGACCAGCAGACCTACGATAGGGTTAGCGATGTGTTCAGGGTAGCCCAGTCTCAACGCTATAACCTTTCACTTTCTGGTGGTGATGCCAGGACTAATTTTTATCTGGGTGCGGAGTATCAGGATCAGGAGTCGACCCTTAAACTACAGGATTTCAAACGGTATTCTTTCAGGATCAACCTCGATCACACCATCAATTCCAGGTTTAAGATCGGGACCAGCAACAACCTTTCGAGTGTGCCGAGAAGATTGGTGCGGGTGGGCGACGGGCCTGCGGGATTGTTTCAGGCTGCACTGCATACCCCTACCTTCTATCCTTTTTACAACGCCGACGGCAGCTTCACCAAACCAACGGTATTCGACAATCACCTGGCTATTCTGGATAACTCTGATACCCATTCCAATAGTCTGAGGAGTATCAATAACCTGTACGGTACTTATAATATCTTGCCTAATCTTTCCTTTAAATCGTCGCTGAGCAATGATTATAACCTTTACAAGGAAAATGCCTATTACAATACCAACCTGGTATACGGACAACCTGCAGGTGAAGCCAATGATGTGATCACGACCAGGCAGTCCCTTATCGCTGAGCAGCTGATCAACTATTCGCTCTCGAAAGAGAAGAACGATTTTGCGTTCTTTTTAGGTAACTCGATCCAATACACCAGTCAGGAAAGACAAACCCTTACAGGCACCGGTTTTCCAAGTAACCAGTTCAAGCGGATCACTTCTGCGGCCGTGCAAACAGCTTCCTCATCGGGTTCTGATTATGGGCTGATTTCGTTCTTTACCGGGGCAAATTATACTTTCGATAACCGCTATATCGTAGACGTAAACGCGAGATATGATGCTTCTTCGCGGTTCGGCGCTAACAACAGGTGGGGTTTCTTTCCTTCAATCGGACTGGGATGGAACATCAGCAATGAATCTTTCTTCCCAAAGACAGAAGCCATAAGCAACCTGAAATTAAAGACCAGTTACGGTTATACCGGTAACCAGGATGTGGGCGACTTTGCGGCGAGAGGGCTTTGGGCAGGAGGCAGGAATTACCTGGATCAGCCGGGTATCGCGCCGAGCCAGCTGGGCAACCCCGACCTGAAATGGGAAACAACCAACCAGTTTAACGCAGGGATTTCCGGTGGATTGTTCAGCAACGCATTGTCCTTCGAATTCGATTACTATAGAAAATACACGACCGACCTGCTAATGGATGTACCGGTTGCGGCTAAAACAGGTTTCTCCACCGTTTACCAAAACGTTGGTGAGATCAGCAATACCGGTGTTGAGTTGCTGCTGAGCTCAAAAAATATCAGCTCTAAGGATTTCAGCTGGACAACAACCTTTACGATTTCCCACAATAAAAATGTGGTAGAAAAAATCAATAATCCGATCACAGGCAGTTATGGTATGTACCGAACAGAGCAGGGATTTCCGCTGTATTCAGTTTGGGTATACAATTATCTGGGCGTAGATCCGCAGACCGGAAACGCCAGGTTTGAAGATGTAACAGGCGACGGTAAGATCACAGCAGATGACCGTAAGATCGTTGGCGATGCCTGGCCGGATTTTGAAGGTGCGTTTAAGAATACCTTCAGTTACAAGGGGCTGGATCTGAACCTGAACTTTGTCTATAAATCCGGGAATCACCTGTTCAATTACACGGCATTGTTTCTTGAGGCCGGAGGTACAAGGGGTGTAACCCGTTCTATTCAGAAAAGTGCGCTCAATTACTGGAAAAAACCAGGTGATGTGGATGTACTGCCACGGCCTACTTCCATACGTAATGCCGATGGCAGCCTGAACTATGAGGGTAATACCAGCAGATTTTTCGAAGATGCTTCCTTTATCCGTCTGCGTGATGTGACCATAGGTTACAGCTTACCAAAAAGCTTCACTTCAAAGGCTAAGATCAGTAAGGCCAGGTTGTACCTGACCGGCAGCAACCTGTTTACCATTACCAAATACACAGGTCCTGATCCGGAAACCAATTCGGCGGGAGACAGTGCAAACGGCCTGGTACAGGGACTCGACTTTAATGGTGTTCCGCAAACCAAAAGCCTGAATCTGGGCATCAATGTTACATTTTAACCATCAATACTGAAATGAAAAAATTAAATATACTTTTATTACTCACCGTACTGTTTTCCGCTTCCTGCAAGAAGGTGCTGGAAACAGAACCGCAAGCCAATATTTCAGATGAAGCAGTGATCGTAGATAAAAAATCTGCGCAGGCAGCGCTCGTAGGTGCCTATGATGCCCTGCAGGGTCAGGTCGGCTCCAACATAGTGTCTCTGGAACTGGCGGCCGATAATGTGGTCAACTTCAATGCACAGAACAGGGTAGTGGCCGATAAAACTGCCTCTGGTGCAGGGGGAGGATTTTCAACTTATTATGTGATCATCAACAGGGCAAACTTTATATTGAGTAAGGTACCACAACTGAACGATGCACTGATACCAGTGGCCGATAAGAACCAGATTCTTGGTGAGGCGTACTTTCTAAGAGGGTTGTCTTATTTTGACCTGGCAAAGACTTACGGAGGGGTGCAGATTGTACTGGAACCGGCAACTAATGCCAATGCACATAAAGGTGTGCGCAGAAGTACCCGTGATCAAACTTATGCACAAGCATTATCGGATCTGAATAGTGCTGAAAACCTGTTGTCTGCAACGGTAAACCGCAACAGGGCCAACAAGTTCACTGCTTATGCGCTAAAGGCAAAATTGTATCTGTATACTCAGAAGTGGGACCTCGCAGAGGAATTTGCTACCAAAAGCATTATCAGCAACAACTTTGAACTGGTAAAGCCCTACGCTACCTTCTTCACTTCAAAGAATACAAAGGAATCTATTTTTGAGATCGCGTTCAGTACCGCCGATAAGAGTTCCTTTTATACCAACTGGCGCTCACCTGAACAGGGAGGAAGACATGATTACATCCCCGAGCGTGGTTTTGTAGGTAAGATACTGGACCCTAATCTTGGTGGTTCAAGAAAAAGCCTGTTGTTTCAGACTCCCCAGGGGGTATATGATCTGATCCAGTACGGGAATCAGGATGGAACCAGTTCCATCTTTGTGCTCCGTATTGCAGAGCAGTACCTGATCAGAGCAGAAGCGAGGGCGCACAAGGCTGTTCCGGATCTGCAGGGAGCTGTAGAAGATCTGAATAAGATCAAAAGCAGGGCAGATGTACCCGAACTGGTATTTACCCCTGAGCTAAGTGCTGCCGATGTTTTGCTTGCGATAGAAAATGAAAGAAGATTTGAGCTTCCGTTTGAAGGTCACCGTTTTCTGGATATTGTGAGAACAGGCCGCGCAGCTGCAGTATTTGGTGCCGTAAACGTAAATCTTAAAAATCCGAATTTCTGGATATTCCCTATTCCGCAGTCAGAGATCATCAATGACCCGGATCTGTCGGGTGATCAAAACCCCGATTATTAAACCCTGAACTATAAACCGATCAATAGAAAAAAATATGAAAAAGTCTTTATTATTATTAACGCTTGCACTGGCATTTGGTGCATCAGTTACATTCGCTCAAACACCTGTTACCATCAATCAGAAATCTGCAACTAAGCACGGACCAGAAAAAGGCTCCCTGATCATCATTGGCGGTGGTGGCTCTACACCAGAGATCTGGAGTAAATTTCTGGAACTGGCCGGCGGAAAGGAAAAAGCGAATATTGTGGTCATCACAGCCGCAACCGGTGATTCGGCAGCATTCAATACCGCATCGGCTACCAGGATCAAAAAGGAGCTGGGCATTAAAAATGTAACAGTGCTGCACACCAATAATCTGGCCGAGGCCAACAGCGAGAAATTTGTTGCCCCGATCAGAAAAGCAACAGGCGTCTGGTTTGATGGTGGCAGGCAATGGCGCATTGCAGATTCTTACCTTAATACCCTGACTCATCAGGCGTTTTTTGACGTACTGAACCGTGGAGGTGTCATTATAGGAAGTTCGGCAGGCGCTAGTATCCAGGGGTCATTTCTATGGAGAGGCGATACCAAAGGCCCGCATATTCTTGTGGGTGACCATACCCAGGGCCTTGGCTTTCTTAAGAATTCTGCCATTGATCAGCATTTGCTGAAAAGAAACAGGCAGTTTGACCTGGTCGACTTCATTAAGAAGTCACCAGAACTGATCGGGATCGGTCTGGATGAGGCTACTTCTGTTTTGGTACAGCGCGATACGCTTGAGGTGATCGGAAAGTCTTATGCCGTGATCTACGATTACAACACGATCACAGGTAAGGGTACCACTCATGTAAACGACAATAAGGAAGATTATACCGCTTCTTCAGGGCCCTTCATCTTTTTAAGCCAGGGACAAAAATACGACCTGCGTAACAGGAAGGTATTGCCGGCTCCGAAAAGAACTCCGCAACAACCGGCTGCATCGGCCACCTCAAATCAATAATCATGGGAAAAATAATCAATAAAATATCTTTTCTAAGTTACCTCCTGGCTTTACTGCTGCCTTTTTGGGCAGCAGCCCAGACAGTCCCCATCGTCAACTCTACCCTGAAAGGGCAGGTTATAGATCAGGTAACCAGGCAGGGGATCGCCGGTGCCAGCGTAAGCATTACCGGTACCACACACGCTGTACAGACCGACGGAAACGGAAGGTTCAACTTTGTGACCGGACAAAAACTGCCGTATACACTGGTGATCAGTTTTATCGGTTATGAGAAAAAGGAAGTCATCGCAAAAACTGAGACGATCGAAATCGAACTGAAGGAAGTTGCCAATCAGCTAAATGACGTGGTGGTTGTTGCTTATGGCTCACAGGAAAGAAGGAATGTGATCGGCTCCGTTGCAAAAACAAACCTGGAAGATGTAAAGCAGATTCCCGGCGGCAGTTTTGAATCGCAGCTTCAGGGAAAGGTGGCCGGCGTACAGATCACCAATAATACCGGTGTTCCCGGCGAAACGATAAACATTCGTCTGCGCGGTGCAAACAGCATCAACGGCAATAACAATCCCTTGTATGTAATAGACGGGGTATTCATCAGCAACACCAGTTTACAGACCTTCGATACGGGAGGTAAATCAACTTCGCCTATTGCCGACATCAACCCCAATGATATTGCCAGTATTTCTGTCCTGAAGGATGCTGAGGCAACCGTACTTTATGGAGTAAGGGGTGCCAACGGCGTCGTGATCATCACCACCAAGCGTGGCAGCTTTGGTCAGAAACCGAAGCTGGATCTGAATGTGAACAATGGTTTTGCGAAAGCCGTTAAACTCTGGGATCTGGCAACAGGCCCCCAGCATGCCGAGCTGATCAATGAAAATTACATCAATACCGGGGGAACCTTTGCTACCCGTCCTTTCCGTCCGGTGTCGGAAGGTGGAAGAGGGCTACCGGAAGAACAGCAAACTTACGACCGTCTTGGCCAGGTTTTTCGTACGGCTGGATTGCAGAATTATGATGTCTCCCTGACCGGAGGAAACAGCGGAACCAAGTACTATATCTCCGCAGGATATAACAAGCAAGAATCGATTCTTGCCCCTATATCCTTCGACCGCGCCAGTTTTAAAGCAAACTTTGATCAGAAGATCAGCAATAAAATAACGATAGGGCTGAGCAATACGCTGGGCAGAACTTACCGCAATGAAGGCAGGGCGGGTGATGGCCCGGCCGGTGGTCTGTTGCAGGCCGCGCTGCATACACCAACTTATCTCTCACCATACAATGCCCAGGGCGTACTTGTTGGCCGTGCCGGATTTGACAACGTGCAGCTTTTGCTGGAAAATTACGACATCAACTCAACCAGCTTACGCTATATTGGTAATCTATATGGTGAGGCAGAACTGCTGCCGGGGCTTAAGTTCCGTTCCAGCTTTGGTCTGGATTATACCAACTATCCGGAATCTGAATACTGGAATACTTTCCTGATCTCGGGAAGCCCGAATGGCCTGGCTACTTCATCTGTCGGCCAGCGTACCTCACTGCTCAACGAACAGACGCTTTCTTATAGCTTCAAGATCAATACCAAACATACTTTCGGAATATTAGTGGGTAATACCCTGCAAAGCGATGTGAGCAATACCACGTCGGCTACAGGAAGAGGCTTCGCTAATAATTCGTACAAGCTGGTTTCTTCGGCCGCAGTGACCACGGGTTCAGAAAGCTGGTCCAGAAGAAATCTGGCAGCATTCTTTACCAAACTGGATTATAATTTTGCCGGCAAATACTTAATAGATTTTAGCTTGCGGGCAGATGCTTCATCAGCGTTCGGAAAGGACAAGCAGTGGGGGTATTTTCCTGGTGTAGGTGCGGCATGGCAGCTAAAGGAAGAAAATTTCCTGAAGAATGTAGAAGTCATCACCGATTTCAAGATCAGATCAAGTTATGGCATCACGGGCAGCCAGAATGGTGCCAATGATTTTTCTTCGCTTGGCCTCTGGTCGGGTGGTTCTTCTTACCTGGGCAGTCCGGGTACCGCGCCCCAGCAAATCGCCAATCCTGATCTCGGATGGGAGCAGACCTCGCAATTCAATGCAGGGTTTGATTTCTCCCTGTTTAAAGGACGGCTGGCATTTACATTCGACTATTACCGCAAATATACCAGCGATGGTATCATTTCCAGTCCGCTGGCAGCTACTACAGGTTTCAGCAGCTACATCAAAAATGAGATCGAAATCAGCAACAGAGGTTATGAACTGGGCATCAGCTCGGTTAACGTTAAGGGACAGGATTTTACCTGGACCACCAGCTTCAACGTTTCCGGAAATAAAAATACGATAGAAAAGCTTTCCGGACCGGTTAAGTTCGGTAGCCGCGACCTGATCTGGAACATTCAGGGTAGTCCTCTTTATTCCTTCTATCTGTATAAGGAACTTTATGTTGACCCTCAAAATGGTAACGTAGTCTACGATGACTACAATAAGGACGGTAAGATTACTGCTGCAGACAGGCAGATCTATGGCAGTGTATGGCCAAAGTATTTTGGCGGACTGAGCAATAGCTTTGCTTACAAAGGCCTGGATCTGGGTGTTTTCTTTTCGTTTTCTTACGGAAATGAGGTGTACAACCACAACAGGTTCTTTGGCGAGGCCGGTGGTGCAAGAGACGCTGCCCGCATCATCTTTGCCAGCAACACAGACCGTTGGCAGAAGCCGGGTGACGTGACCAATACACCAAGACCGGATGGCATCAACAATAACAACTATAGAGATGATGGCAGCCGGTGGCTCGAAGACGGATCGTTCCTGCGCCTGCGTTCCCTGGCACTTGGCTATACGCTTCCCAAATCTGTCAGCAATAAAGTCAGGCTGGAAAGGGTAAGACTCTCGGTAACGGCCAATAATCTGTTTCTGATCACCAACTATACAGGTCTCGATCCTGAATCGGCTTCCAGCAGTTCACAGAATGCACAGGGCATTGATCTGGGAACGCCACCACAGCCAAGAAGTTTTCAGTTTGGTATTAATGTATCCTTATAACCGGGTATGAGAAAATTAGAAATCATGAAAAAAGCAATCTATACCTTGTCCTTTTTTAGCATACTGTCTTTCTCCGCATGTGAGAAATACCTGGATGTAGAGCCCCGCGCTTCAGTATCTGACAAGCAAACCATTTATGATAACGCTTCTGCCCAGACTGCGCTTACAGGCGTGTATGCGGCACTCGCGGGAGGAGGCTACTATGGGACAACTTTCCAGTCGATCGGCTATCTGAACGGCGATAACATTCAATGGACAGGCTCACAGTCGCAGGTACAGGAGTTTATCAACCACAACGTCAGTGCAGACAACTCGACCATCAGCGGTGCCTGGAGCGCAATCTATTTAACGATCAGCAGGGCTAACCAGGTGATCGAAAAGGTACCTCAGGTAACCGATCCCCTGCTTAGCCAGGGCACAAAGGACCAGATCATTGGTCAGGCTTATTTTATCCGTGCCCTGGCCTATTTTGACCTGGCCCGTACATGGGGTGGCGCACCACTAATCACAAAACCCACAGAAACGGCAACTGACAACAGCGAAATCCCGCGCAGTCCGCAAGCGGAAGTTTACGCACAGGCGCTGAGCGACCTGGATAAGGCAGAACCCCTGCTCACCGAAACTACAGACAGGCACAGGGCAACCCGCAAAACAGTTTGGGCGTTGAAGTCGCGCTACTATTTGTACCGCGGTGATTGGGCAAATGCAGAACTGTATGCAACCAGGCTGATCACAGACAATGCAAACTACAAACTGCTGAAACCTTTCGGGAGTTTCTTTCAGAACGATGCGAGGGCTACACAGGAATCTGTATTCGAACTCTTTTACAGTGCTGCCGAAACCAACGGACACCGTGGGCAATGGCAGCCACAGCAAAATGGAGGTACCCGTCAATGGGCACCAAATGATGCATTTGTAGCGCTGGTAAACGATCCGCTGAAGGGCGGGACGAGAAATGTTCTGGTCGCTAAAGACAATCAGAACCGCTGGTATGGTAATTTGTATTACAGAAGCCCCGCAACAGATCCTTCTTACCTGATCCGTATCGCTGAGCTTTACCTGATCAGGGCTGAAGCCCGTGCCAATCAGGCTCCTGATGGTGCTACAATAGTTAACGAGAAGGTTGCAGGTGCCATTGCGGACTTAGATGCTGTACGCGACAGATCGGGCCTTACAGGTACTATTGCCGCTACAAAAGCTGAAGTATTACTGGATATAGAGAACGAAAGAAGAATAGAATTTGCTTTTGAGCCGCACCGCTGGTTTGACCTGGTGCGTACAGGCAGGGCAGCTGCGGTACTAAATTTTACAGACACCAGGAAATACCTGATGCCTGTTCCGAATGAGCAGTTACTGATCGATCCGGCATTGAGACCAAACAATCCCGGATATTAAAATACAGAATATGACAACAGTTAAACTAGAACCTTCAGCTGAATGGAAGGGCTATGAAAAGGCCTTATTGCGTTTCTTTTTCATTTATTTTATCATTCAGACCATTCCGCTCGACTGGAAGTATTACAAAGGTTTGTTCTCCATCAACTGGCTCGATGTCAGGTATGGCGATATCTTTTTCATCAGCAGGTATTTCCCCGGTATTACTTCCGCAACAGGAAGCTTCACAGACTGGATCATCATTGCTGTCATTGCAGCGACCGGAGCTTTTATATGGAGTAAAAGGAAAAAATCCGATACAGATTACAGCATCCTGTATTACTGGCTCAGAACCCTGCTGAGGTACCGGCTTGCTATCGGGATTATCGGCTACGGATTTATTAAATTCTTTCCGTTGCAGGCACCTTTTCCTTCAATCAGTAACCTCAATACCAGCTACGGAGATTTTACAGACTGGAAAATCTTTTCCTTAAGTCTTGGAATCGTACCCGGGTATGAAACCTTTCTTGGAGGTATAGAGCTACTGGCGGGGATCCTGCTTTTTTTCAGAAGAACAGCTTCGGTTGGCGCGCTCATCGTTCTGGTGTTTACCGGCAATGTGTTCATCTCTAACCTTGCTTATGAAGGCGGAGAATATGTATACAGCTTCTATCTGATCTCGCTAGCCCTGTTCATATTTGCTTATGATGCACAGCGCATCTACAACCTGGTGGCACTGGGAAAACCAACTGTGCCAAATTTATTTAAGCCAACATTTCCGGGCTGGCAGGAGAATACAAGGATCGTATTAAAAAGCGCGCTGATCTTCTTTTTTGTATTTGTTTACGGATTTAAAACCTATAAGGGTTACAAAAACGACCCTTACCAGTTTCCGAAAGCAAAGGGTCTTAAGGGCGCAAGTGGCATTTACAATGTCAGCGAATTCAGGATCAACAACAAGACCTTCCCTTACTCTGTTACAGACCGCACCAGATGGAAGGATGTTGTATTCGAAAAATGGGCTACCATCAGTATCAGGTCTAACAGACCGGTGATCCTCGACTCTACCAATTATGAGCAGGTCAGCCGTAAGGATAGCGACCGCAATTATGAACTGGCAGGCTCTGGTGGCAGGCACTACTATAGCTATACCGCCGATACGGTGAATCACACGCTGATCCTGCGAAACAAAAACAGGAACTATGCAGATGAAAAGCTGGTACTGCACTACAGCAGACCAGATAGTGCCACGATCCTATTGTCGGGCATTAACGAATCCAGAGATTCCGTGTTCGTATTGCTGACTAAAATCGATAAGAAATATCCGATAAAACTCGGACGCCGCGGCCGTCTCAAACTTTAATTGCCGGGAAATGAAGAAAGTATATTTTAAAAAAGATTAGTATGGGTCATACAGAAAATATTCATGGAAATACGGCCGCCAAATGGTCTGTTGGAAAGAAGATTGCATTTCGTATTGCATTTGCCTTCTTCCTGCTGGTGTCTATTCCCCTAAGCAGCGGCTGGTATAAAAATTTATTTGCCATAGACTGGCTAAATCCGCATTACCGCGATATCTACGACATTGCGCGTTATGGCACCAATTTGCCTCCGATACTTTTTGGTTCGGGACGTCCAAATATCGCAGATGGTGAGGGGCAGGAAAGGCCCGGTCAGCCGAAGCAAAAACATGATAAAAAAGATGTCCTGAAAAAGGCAGGCGCAGGCCCCGCAAAAAAAGACAGCAACAAGGCTGGACCGGGCAGAGACAGCGAACAGCAGCGAAGCAGAAGCTGGCTCAGTGATTACAGCTCATGGGGAAATGCGCTGGCAATAGCCGTGATCATTGGCCTGATCTGGACACTGCTCGACCGCAAACGCCCATCTTACAATGTACTGTATTACTGGCTTACGGTAATTGTGCGCTTCAGGGCAGCCATCGGAATCATCGGCTTCGGTTATACCAAGCTGTTTCCAACTCAAATGCCCTTTCCGTCTCTGGGCTTGCTCAATACAGATTTCGGTGACTTTACCGCACAGAAGATTTATTGGTTATCCGTAGGTATTGTACCCTGGTACCAGGTTTTCGGAGGTATTGTAGAAATCACTGCGGGCGCTTTATTGTTCTTTAGAAAAACAGCGACCTTCGGCGCCATATTGCTGATCGGTGCGTTGGGCGATATTACCTTCGTGAACTATGCTTACGATGGCGGTGTACATGTTTACGCCTTTTACTTCGTATTGCTGGGCTCATTTGTCATCGCAGCCGATGTACCAAGACTATACAATCTGCTGATACTGGAACGTTATACCGTTCCTCAATTCTATTATCCCGACTATAGCAAACCAGTTTACAAATACCCCAGGATTGCGTTAAAAGGGCTCGCTGTTTTTATCTTCTTTGGTGTACTGACCTATACAGAAGTCATCAACTTCAAATACGACCCCTACAAGCAGCCTTCCACGGCCGGAGTAAAAATCCTGCGAGGGAATTATAATGTCACGGAGTTCAAAATAAACGGACAGCTGATCCCTTATTCACCATTGGATACCATACGCTGGAAAGAGGCAACATTTGAAAAATGGACCACCCTGACATTCCGCATCAACCGGCCTGTTGTTGTTGACCCTTCAAATGGCGGAGGTAGCCCGATGCGCGACATCCAGCGTACCTTTGAGATCGCGGGAACCGCAGGCGGCCAGCGTGCTTTTCATTATTATGCCGATACCATCGACCATGTGCTTTACCTTCAGGATAAGAATGCCCTGGCTTCGGGCAGAACAGCTTTTGGCGGCGGAAGGGAAGAAACAGAATCGCCTAAAAAGCAAAAGGAACCAGACAACTGGATCAGCGCAGCGGCCTGGAAGAATATAGGAGACGAAAACAGGATGCTCGATAAGCGTGCCTGGTCTACCAGGAGAGACCGGGAGTTTGCACGTCCGGAACGCGACATCAAACGGGCGCGCCTGATCCTGAAATACAATACCATTGACGGGAACAGAGTGATCCTGACCGGAATAAATGAAAACAAAGATTCATTGTATGTGGTACTCGACAAGGTAGACAGAAAGTATGTACTTCCCGAAAGCGCACTCCATGCAGGAAAATACTAAAAGACAATAATAAATGACCTGGTGATCCGATCATCACCAGGTCATTTATTGGTTTAATAATATAAATTATATTTCTTGATACCCCTGTTTAAAGGCTGGAACGGGCGTAAAAGGCTATTTATTGATATTAATCTACTAAATAGGTAGATTTAATTTGTTTTTACTGAAAATGCACTTACATTTGTTGCACGAAGGACAAACGATAATCAAAACAAATGGTACAAATTCTACACACTCAACCAGAAAATACGCTCCGTATTCAGTCGTTAAAATGCTTAACTTCCTGTTGTTGCTGTCTCATGCAATAGCATTTCCGCTATAGATAAAATAATAAAGACAGGATCGAATCCTGCCTTTATTCAGCTGCAGTTTGAAACGCCAATCCCTTACTGACAGCCAATAGTTTCAACAATAGATTAGTATTAATTAAAACTTTTTAAAGTTATGCAAAATTTTAAAAAGGGGGGGTATCTATTTGGTGCCGGCTCCTTATTTAAAAAGACACTGCTATTGAGCAGTATGGTAATCCTGATGGTGTTACCGGTCATTTCAACCGCACAAACCCAACCGATAGTCAATTCTACCCTTAAAGGCCAGGTTATTGACTCTGTAACCAAACAAGGGATTCCGGGTGTAAGTGTACACATAATTGGAACTACCCACTCCGTACAGACCAGCAGCGACGGCCGCTTCGATTTTGTTACCGGACAAAAATTTCCCTATACACTCGAAATCAGACACGTGTCCTACGAAAAGAAGGAAGTCGTAGCCAACGGCAGTCCG
>DATFQH010000381.1:0-22098 GCA_035264385.1 Pedobacter sp. | reverse complement strand
GATACAGGAAGCCATAGGTAAGGTCGACATGAATATATATAAACAAATTGAGCAAAGGAAGCCGCTTAAGACAGGTGAGCTCTGCGGACTTTGGAATTCGAGGGAAATCGCCGGATTTGGAGTAGGCAGCATTTTTCTAATACGGGCAGCTGTTGCCTTGGCGTATGCTTTAGGATTGAATAGTCTTTTCGCCTTGTGTGCCCCGGCAACAGTCAAGGGCGTTAAGAAAACAGGCTTTGACGTGAATGTCGATTTAGGAAATAGCGGACAGTTCTATTATCCCAAATTAGATTTGATTGCAACGGCAGTTATTATTAACAATTTAAGGAAGCTTGAAAATGCGGAACCAGAAATAAGGGAATTGGTGTTTGATTTAATTGAGAATCCGATTCAAATAAAGAAAGAAAGCGGTCCTAAAGGAGAGATCGAGGTAATGTATGATTTGAAAATAACTTAATCTTTTATTGTGACTTTAGTAAGAACGATCCTTTCCTTAACATTTTTAGTTGCATCTATTTTTTTACAAAATGTTGCAAATGCTCAAGTAATTGCCATTAACGATAACATTTACAAACAACAAAATATCAGTAATAATATTTCCGTTTATGAAGACCCGTCTGGAAAACTTACATTGGATCAGGTGATTGCCAAACAGCGATTTGAACTTATTACCGAAAAAATAGCAAACTTTGGACTGACTTCGTCTACGATCTGGTTAAAGGTTCAAATAGTAAATCCGAAAAAATACAAAGACGTTTTTCTTGAAATCAAAAATCCGACATTCGACAAAGTAGAACTTTTGATGCCGGATCAAAATGGTAAGTTCACGAGCCGCATATCCGGAATGGTCGTCGACGTCAAAAAACGTGAGATACACAACCAAAATCCAATATTTAGACTTTCTCCTTCATCAAAAGACACAACAACATACTTCCTCAATGTAAAATCTTCCAATCCTTTAACGTTACCAGTATATCTGGGTAGTTTCAAATCTACTTTAAGTTCAATAACTTTAGGAGATAGTATATTTAGCCTGTACATAGGGCTGATTGTAACAATGTTCCTGTACAACATTTTTATATTTTTCACCGTAAGGGACAAAAGTTATTTGTTTTATGTAATTTATATCTTGAGCGTAGGCTTTACACAAATGTCCTTATTGGGATATTCCCAAATATTTTTGTGGGGTGATAACCTTTCACTGAATATACAAGGCATTGTTTTATCTATCGTTCTGGTTGGAATAACATCCGTGCTTTTCGCGGCGGAATTTCTTCATGTCAAGCAGTACTCGAAACGAGTAAATTACTATCTGAACATACTGATATTGTTATATTGCTTTGGACTGGTGATAAGTTTATTCGGTTATCCAATTCAGGCTCAGATGATGCTGCAAATTTTAACAATAATCGTTTCAATTTCTCTCATAACAACTGGTATATTGGTTTACCGCAGAAATTACCGCCCGGCACTGTATTTTGTGATTTCATGGTCCTGTTTTCTGCTAGGTGTAATTATATTTATTTTAAAGGATGTCGGTGTACTCGTTTCGTCGTTCTTTACCAATAATTCCATTCTTATGGGTTCTGGTCTTGAAGCTGTATTACTGTCATTTGCGCTGGCAGACAAAATAAATGTCTTCAAAAAAGAAAAAGAAGAGTCACAGGCGGAGGCCTTGAGGGTCTTAACGGAGAATGAAAAACTGGTGCGTGAGCAGAATATAGTATTGGAAATGAAGGTAAAAGAGCGAACAGAAGCCTTGGAAAACACCAATCAATCACTAAATGTGGCATTAATTAATTTAAAAGAAGCTCAGTCTCAATTGGTTGATGCAGAAAAAATGGCTGGGTTGGGACAGCTGACTGCAGGTATAGCGCATGAGATCAATAATCCAATTAATTTCGTCACGTCTAACATAAAACCGCTGGAACTTGACATTATTGACCTGGACAGCGTAATTAAAATGTATGAGCAACTCGACTTTAGCGCAGAAATACCGCCGCAAATTTCTAAAATCGAATCGTTTAAAAGACAAATAGATATCGTATTTGTTAGAGAAGAGATTAAATCTCTCCTTTCCGGAATTTCTGAAGGTGCCAAACGAACCGCTGAAATTATCAGGAGTCTTAAGAATTTCAGCCGACTGGATGAGAATGATACCAAACCTGCAGATATGGCTGAGGGACTGGATAGCACACTTATTTTAATTAAAAGTACATTTCCTGCTAATCTAAAGGTCATTAAAGACTATCAGCCTATTCCTGAAGTCGAATGTATGCCAGGTAAAATAAACCAGGTTTTCATGAATCTAATCACAAACGCAATACATGCAATTAAATCCAAGGAAATCCAAAATGAAGAAGAGTATATTACATTGAAGATCTGGCGTGAGGACAATTTTGCCAAAATAAGTATAAAAGATTCGGGGACAGGTATGCCCGAAGCGGTAAAGCAAAAAATATTTGAACCGTTTTTTACTACAAAAGATGTAGGTGAAGGAACGGGCTTGGGTCTGTCAATAGCATTCAGAATTATAGAAAATCATCATGGAAGTATAGATGCGTTCACAAATTTAGGTGAAGGTACAGAATTTATTCTTAACTTGCCTATAAACACTAACTAACAGCTCTATATGCCAACGATAAGGGTTCTGTATATTGATGATGAGGAAAATAATTTAAACGCATTCAAGGCTGGTTTCAGGAGACAGTATGAAATTTATACAGCCATCTCAGCCGCAGAAGGGCTTAAAATCTTGCAAAACGTACCTGTTCATGTAATTATTGCAGATCAGAAAATGCCTCAGACTACCGGGGTTGAATTTTTCAAGAGCATCACTAAAACATTTCCAGACCCCATTAGGATCCTATTGACTGGATACACGGACATTGAAGCTCTTGCAGATGCCATTAATCATGGAGATATTTACAGGTACATTACCAAACCATGGAATGACCTTGAACTGCATAACTCCATAAAAAATGCCTATGATGCTTTTAAAGCCAAGATTGATCTTAGAGAAAAGATTCAGGAACTTGAAAAAACCAATGACGAGTTAAACAGATTTATATATAGCATCTCTCACGAACTTCGAGCTCCATTAGTGTCAGCAATGGGTGTGATTAATGTTGTTAAGATGGAGGGACTATATGACTCTTGCGGGGAATATTGGAGTCTCATTGAAACCTGCTCCAACAGACTTGACTACTACATACAAAAGACCCTTCAGTATTACAAGAACAACAAAAACGATTCTGAAAAAACACCCGTCGATTTTAAAAAACTAATTCCCGATCTGATCAGTCTCTACGCATATACAGACAAAGACACCCATTTTCACGTAAATATTAAACAAGAAGAGGATTTCTATGGTGATGCCTTTCGAATTGAAGTGATATTGGGTAATCTCATTTCTAATGCCATTAAGTATCAAAAAGAAGATGAAAAAAACAAAAAGGTCAATATTGCGATTGAAGTTGACAAAGGATCTGCAGAAATTATAATCAGTGACAACGGTATGGGAATTTTAAATGAGCACCTCGAAAAGATTTTTACCCAGTTTTTCAAGATCAAAACGAATCATGGGACCGGACTAGGCTTATTTATTGTTAAGGAGGCCTTAAACAAAATTAATGGTAGAATATCAGTAAGTTCCGATCTTAAAGATGGTACAACTTTTAAAATTAATATCCCAAATGTCAAATAAGTATAAAAAGATCATGCTGATTGATGACAATGAGATTGACCTGAAAATCAACTCTAAAATCATCAATATCTCAGGATTGTTTGACGAAATCATTATTTGTCACTCAGGAGATGAGGGTCTCACCTATTTGGGCCGGCATGCTGAAGATGAACAAAATTTGCCTGATTTTATACTACTTGATATTCAAATGCCTGAAATGGATGGCTTTGAATTTCTGGAGGTCTTTAAAAAATTTCCTGATAAGCTGAAGGAAAAATGTCAGGTTGCCATACTTTCTTCCACACTGGATTTTGGAGACATAAAAAAAGCCGAAGCAAATCCGTATGTCATCAAACTTTTAAAAAAACCATTGTTCCCAAAAGAATTGGAAGAAGTTCTTAATAAATACTCAAAATAGCTCCGCCCGGAGATGTCTTAGCTTAGTGAAAGTTAATAACTTTCTAAACGTTAATAAAAACGATAAACTTTTGGAGAGCAATACCGTTAACTAAAATAAGTCTAAGATCATAAGCTATGAAAAAATGTATTTATGTTGTAGAAGACAATGCTGCAATAAGAGATATCATTGAGTTTATGCTTACAGAAGAAGAATACGATGTAGTCATTTCTGCAACTGTAAGCGAATTCTGGAAAAAAATGCAACAGCATATCCCAGATATGGTTGTACTTGATATTATGCTACCGGATGGTAATGGAATGGAGATATGTAATCAACTAAAGTGTGGCAGTAAAACTCATGACATTCCAGTTATGGTCATGTCTGCAAATAATTATATCAGCAAGGTAAAATCGAAGTGCGCTGCAGATGAATTTATAAATAAACCGTTCGATTTGAATGATTTTACTAACCGTATCGGACATTATATATCTAACTAGAAGAGGGGGCTAAAAAATAAGCACCCCTCTTTATTTATTTTATCCAATAAAACCCGTTGTCAAAGCTGACTGGTTTTATTTCTCAGCAAATGATCAGCAAGTACAAGAGCAGCCATCGCTTCAACAATCACAACCGCACGAGGCACTACACATGGATCGTGACGCCCTTTTCCTTTAATCTCCGCGGCTTCACCCGCAGCATTTATTGTTTGTTGATTGTGCATTATCGTAGCAACCGGCTTAAAAGCAACTGTGAAGTTGATTTCCATTCCATTTGAAATTCCTCCCTGTATTCCACCAGAGAAATTGGTCAATGTTCTTGGAGTACCTTCATTAGCCAGAAAAATGTCATTATGGTCAGATCCTTTCATCGCACTTCCTGCGAACCCAGATCCATATTCAAAACCATGAACGGCATTGATGCTAAGCATTGCCTTTCCAAGATCTGCATGAAGCTTATCAAATACCGGCTCACCCAGGCCTACAGGACAATTTTTCACAATACAGTTGATCTTTCCTCCTACTGTATCTCCATCCTTTCGTATACCATCTATGAACTCAATCATTTGATGAGCAGTTGCAGGATCTGCACAGCGAACAATATTACCTTCCCTTATTGCAAGCAATTCAGGAATATGATTACTTTCAAGATTAGGTGCCTGTATTTTACCTACTGATGAGACATGAGCGAATATTTCAATTCCGTGATGTTTTAGCAATAGTTTTGCAACCGCCCCTGCAGCAACACGGGCAGCTGTTTCCCTTGCAGAAGAACGGCCGCCTCCGCGATGATCACGGATACCGTACTTGGCATCATAAGTATAATCCGCGTGCGATGGCCTGTAAACGTCTGTATTATGACTATAATCTTTGCTACGCTGATCTTCATTGGGAATCAGCATCGCTATTGGCGTGCCGGTACTTTTCCCTTCAAAAGTACCTGAAAGAATTTGTACCATATCACTCTCTTTACGCTGAGTGGTAATCTTGGATTGACCAGGCTTGCGCTTATCCAGTTCTGATTGTATAAAATCAGTATCAATGTGCAACTGTGCAGGACAACCGTCTAAAATTACTCCAATAGCGACCCCATGAGATTCACCGAAGGTTGTGATGCGAAATATTTGTCCGAATGTATTACCAGCCATTTTAGAGTTATTATTTTTTTTTAAATTTCTTCCACTGTAAATCCTGCCTTCTGAAGATCCTTCCAGAAATCCGGATAGGACTTCTCAACAACATCCATATCCTCAAGTACGACTTCGTTGATCAGCAAGCTTAATGGAGCAAATGCCATAGCCATTCTATGATCCTCATAAGTTCTGAAACTCACTCGTTCAGGAAAATGAAGCCTATCACAATCTAATGTATAGATAAAATTGTCCTCGGATAACTTAACACCAAATTTAGCAAGCTCATTTTGTAAGGCAAGTATACGGTCAGTTTCCTTGATCTTTAAAGTTTCCAAGCCTGTAAAAGCTAAATTTTTCTTGAGTGCCGCGGCACAAACAATAATGGTTTGTGCCAGATCAGGACAATCTTTTAAGTTTAGAACCTCATCACCGAAACGCTGTTCCGTCAAAGTAATCGCAATTCCTTTATCCGTTTTATCTGTATTTACACCAAAAGCTGTCATTATCTCACTTATACGGCTGTCACCCTGCAGACTTTTGCTTTTAAGAAACGGAAGACTAATTTGTGCTTGATCAGCCAAAGCAGCTATACTATACCAATATGAAGCAGCGCTCCAATCTGGTTCGACAGCAAGTGCCGCCTGCGTAAATGGTTGCGGTTTGATGATAATGCTATTATCTTTCCAGCTGTGCTTAATCCCAGCTTCTTCCAGCATATCTAAAGTCATTCTGACATAAGGAAGTGAGGTTAGTTCACCTATAACTTCAAGATTAAGACCCTGTTGAAGGGTAGGTGCGATCATCAATAATGCTGAAATATACTGACTGCTGATATCACCCTTGATCTGAACAGTAGGCCTACCTTGCTCCAATGGTCCGCTAATCAGAAGAGGAGGAAAACCTTCCTGTTCTGCATAAGATACCTTAGCACCAATCGCTTTTAGCGCTTCCGCAAGAACACCGATCGGTCTTTGCTTCATTCTTTCCGTTCCGGTCAATAGAAAATTACCAGGAAGTACAGAAAGATAAGCAGTTAAAAACCGCATTGCCGTACCCGCAGGCCCCACATCAACAATTTGCTGATGCGGGCTATTTTGCGAAATATTATTTAGAATACCATTTAAAGTAACAGTATCAGCAGCATTGGACATATTATCAACCTTTACCAACCCCTTACTAAGTGAGCTGATAATTAATGCCCTGTTACACTCGCTTTTTGATCCTGTAAGGGTTATTTCTGTATTGATTTGTTTGTTTCCTGTAAAGGAAACAAGCGCATTCTTACTCATCCTTAAGATTTAACTTCTGTATGCGCTTCAGCTGCAATACCTTGTTCGGCTTTACCAGCATTCATAATCTCAGTTTGTTTGCGGATAGACTCCCCGTGAACGAGCTCCAGGAATTTCTCAGTGAAATTTACGTCTAGTTTTAAGGCTTTCGCAAAAGAGATACCTTTCTTAATAATTGCATCCCAACGATTTACCTGAAGGATCGTAACCTGATTATCACGTTTAAATTCACCGATCTTGCCAACGATAGCCATACGCTCACCTAACTTCTGCAACAACAGATCGTCAATTTTATCAATCTGCTTACGCAATTCCGCAAGCTGATCTGTAAAAGCCTCATTTTTAGATTCAGGCTCACGAACTGTAAGTCGGTCAGCAAGTTCTGCTAATGCGGCAGGAGTGACTTGTTGTTTAGCATCAGTCCAGGCAACAGAAGGATCAACATGAGATTCGATCATTAATCCTTGCATATCCAAATCCAAAGCTTTCTGAGCAATGTAAGGAATCAATTCTCTGTTGCCGCAAATATGACTCGGGTCGTTGATGATTGGAAGATCAGGAAGCAAAGTTTTTAGTTGAATTGCAAGTTCCCACATCGGCTCATTACGGAATGAACTTTTTTCGAATGAAGAGAAGCCACGGTGGATCGCACCTAACTTGGTAATTCCTGCGCGATTAATACGTTCCAGTGCACCAGCCCATAGTTGAAGGTCTGGGTTAACAGGATTCTTAACTAAAACAGGAATATCTACACCTTGTAAAGCATCAGCTATCTCCTGAACAGTAAACGGATTCACTGTTGAACGTGCACCAATCCAAAGAATATCCACGCCAGCTGCCAACGCCTCTTCTACGTGTTTAGCATTAGCTACTTCAACTGCCGTAGGAAGACCAGTTTCCGCTTTTGCTCTTTTCAACCATTCCAGACCAATGCTTCCTATCCCTTCAAATTCCCCCGGGCGGGTACGTGGTTTCCAGATACCAGCTCTTAGTACAGATACTTTACCAGTAGCAGCTAAAAGATGTGCAGTAGTTAATAATTGTTCTTCAGTCTCTGCACTACATGGTCCAGAAATGATCAATGGCTCATTGTTGATGTTTAGCCATGTATTTAATGGCTGAATGTTTAATTGTAATTTCATTTTTTGGGGTTTGATAATGTGTTAATATTTTGTTTAGAGGGTTGGATCTAAATGACTAAACCTTGTCATTCTTTTGATATTCGCCCATGATGTTAAAATTTACAGTGTATTTTAAAGCCTGTCTTATGGCCTTGTCATAACCTTGTGGACTACTCCATTCCATATCCACATAGAAGTAATAGTCATTTCTTTTCCCGAGTACCGGCATACTCTGAATCTTAGTAAGATTTACCTGTTGTTCAGCAAATATATTTAGCACTTTCGACAAGGCACCAACATGATTGCTCACCTGGAAACAAATAGAAGCTTTATTAATCTCCTTCTCTTCCTCTAATTTATCTTTTCTAAGTATCAGAAAACGAGTAAAATTTTTCTTGTTCGATTCTATTCTTCGTTCGATAATATTCAATCCATAAAGCTCAGCGGCAAGCGTATTGGCAATAGCAACAGTATCAGTCAACTGCTGCTCTTTAATTTTCTTAGCACAGGCTGCAGTATCACTTCCCTCAATCACCTGAATATGCGGAAAATCATAAAAAAAATCTACACATTGACGGATAGCTATCGGATGCGAGGTAGCAAATTTTATATCCTCAAATTTTACGCCCGGCAGGGCCATCAAATGCAACTGAATAGCCAGATACACCTCTCCTACCACCGCAAAATTATACTCTCTGATCAAGGTGTAATTTGGCAACAGACTTCCGGCAATAGAGTTCTCGATAGCCATAACTACATAATCGGCCTCCTTATTTTCCAGCACCTCACAGGTTTGCTTAAAAGAACTACATTCAATGGTCTCAATATCCTTTCCAAAAAATTTGAATGCGGCTTCCTCATGGAAAGAGGCTTTTATACCTTGAATTGCTACTTTTACTGCTTTTTTCATTTTAATTGATGATGCTTTATCTTTTTGTTGAGCTTGATAAGTTTTTTTGTCGTTAACAAAAAAGTCCCGGCGTTTGGCCGGGACTTTTCGTATACATTTATCTTGTTATGATATCATTGCATATTAGTCCCTGCTCTTACTAAAGTAGTAAAAGTAACCAAACCAATATGTAGTAATATTTTGCATTTTTCTTTTTTGTTTCGCCAAATGTACTAACAAAATTTAATTTGTCAATACTTATTTAAAAAAAATTATTTTCTGTTTTCCAAGATCTGTCTCCATACTACAAAACTTCTGCATATCAGTTTACTTTGGCAGCTCATTATAGTACACAAGGCTTGCTAAAATATCCTTTTCCGATACCCTGCAATTGAAATCACAAGAACCTATTTTATTAAGCAGCGAAAACATAATCTGTCCGTTTTCGTTCTTTTTGTCGCTTTGCATAAACTCCATCAACTGTCCAAAGCTCTCCTTTTTAATATGGTACTTCGGATACAGTTCAAGGATATACTTACTGATGTCTGCCAACTCTTCTTGGCTAAGCGTATTGTTACTTGCCGATAAGTATCCTTCACAAATCATTCCTATAGCTATAGCCTCACCATGTGTCAGCGGACTTTTATCATGGATCAAAGAATAAGTTTCTACAGCATGACCTATGGTATGTCCATAGTTCAGAATCTTACGAAGCCCTTTTTCATGTGGATCTTCAGTTACCACGTCATTCTTTATTTCGACAGAGCGGTAAATTGCGCCTGAGGTAATCCCCTCATAATCGATCATTTTCAGATCCTCATAATAATCCTTATCAACGATCAAACCATGTTTAATCATCTCCGCAAATCCCGAAAGTAATTCCCGTTTAGGCAAACTTTTTAAGAAGCCAGTTTCAATAAATACAGATTGCGGCAGAGTGAAAGTGCCAACCATATTTTTCACATTGTCTATATCAATTCCTGTTTTGCCTCCTACCGAAGCATCAACTTGTGAAAGAAGTGTTGTAGGAATATTGATAAAATCAATTCCCCGTTTGTAAGTAGAAGCCACAAAACCACCCATATCTGTAATCACCCCACCACCAAGATTAATCATAAGGCATTTGCGGTCTGCACCAAAATCCAAAAGTGTTTTCCAGATTCCAATACAGAAATCGATATTTTTATTTTCTTCTCCGGGATCGGTCTCGATTAAATCAAATCCGGTATAATCATCTAGCATTTGCCGAAATAGAGGCAAGCATACTTCTGCTGTAGTCGAATCTGCAAACACAAATATCTTACTGTATTTATCCGAGTTCAGAGTCTCAGACAATGCTGCGAGCCTGGACTCAAAATGTATGGTATGCCCGGCACTATCAAGCTTATTCATTAAATTACTGTTATTTTTTGGCCCATAAAATCAATTACATCCCCGACGCGTACCTTCAGCCGCTTCCGGTAGTCAATTTTCCCGTTATATTTAACCAAACCATCTTCTACTACGGTTTGTGCCTCTCCGCCACTTTGCACCAGAGCAGTTGCTTTTAGCAATTGAATAAGGGGGATAAACTCGCCCTCCAGTTTAAATTGTATCATGTTATGGCAAACTTACAATTATTTATAAAGTGTTTTACCACTCCTAGCGTTGGAATTCATATTTTTGTCATCGAATCGACTAACTGACATTCATAAATGGGATCAAACAACAAAAAATCATTGAACTTTGATGATACTAAAGTTGCATTTCGCAACAAAACCAATACCGAACTCAATGCAGCATACTTGCTTTTCAAGATCATTAGCAGTAATTTCCTCACCAAAGTTGGCCCCCCTATTACAAATTTTTTTTTAACCATTGGCTTACCTATAAAAGGAATTATAAAAGCTACCATATTTAAGCATTTTTGTGGCGGAGAGACTATCGCTGAATGTGAACATACTATTGAACAACTCAGTTCAGGAAAAGTCGGCACAATACTGGACTACTCCGTTGAAGGTGAAGATGAAGAATTAGTATTTGATTTTACCTGCGAAGAGATCATCAGAACCATCGAAAGAGGTGCTGGAGATGATCGGATACCAATCACCGTATTTAAGATCACGGGAATAGGACGTTTCGGATTGCTCGAAAAGATGGACACGCGGCAAAAATTGACCGAAACAGAAGAAGCAGAATTTGAAAAAGTAAGCCAGCGATGTCAGCGTATCTGCAAAATGGCCTTCGATAAAAAAGTACCTGTAATGATCGATGCGGAAGAATCATGGATACAAGACACAATCGATAGGCTCGCACTCAACATGATGGAGCGCTTCAATAAAGAATCAATTATCGTATATAACACTTATCAAATGTATCGTCACGACAAACTCAACAGCATGAAAGCAAATCATTTGATTGCGATGGCTGAAGGCTTTATACTTGGCGTCAAAATGGTCAGGGGAGCTTATATGGAAAAGGAACGTAAAAGAGCTGCTGAAATGAACTATACGTCACCAATACAGCCTACAAAAGATGCAACAGACAAAGACTATGACGAATCTTTAGTTTATGCAATTGAACACATTGAAACTATAGCTATTGTTTGTGGGACACACAACGAAGAAAGCAGCAAGCTACTCGCCCAGTTGCTGGATGATCATGGCATAAAGCATGACCATCCGCATGTATATTTTGCACAACTGCTTGGCATGAGTGACAATCTTAGCTTTAATTTATCCGATGCTGGCTATAACGTAGCTAAATATGTTCCATATGGCCCTGTTAAAGCCGTCATGCCCTATCTCTTCAGACGAGCCCAGGAAAACACATCTATTGCAGGTCAGACAAGCCGCGAACTCTCACTAATCATTAGAGAAAAAAAGCGTAGAAGCATTTCCTAAATATGCTGCATACTTACCAGGTTGCTTCGATCTTCAGGACAGAGTACTTTACGATATAAATCACCGGGTTGAGTATAACGGTCACCATCACCAGTACCTGCATTTCGGTCAAACCAATCTGTCACAGTACTTTCCAGCTCCCACGCTGGTTCTTTATAACTTTCATCAGGTTCTATTTCACCAAACTATTTGGATAATAATTATCGGTACCGATGTGCATCAGCGTAAGAAAGTATTCTTCCCTGCAGTTTTATCTATCGCCTCTACAAAGTCGCTAAAACACCTATTTTTCGTATCAGTATAGACAATCTCTTTCTAATCATCACAGGCAAGAAAGGAGAATCTAAAGCAGATTATGCTCAATTAGAAATTCCTCAAGATCGTGTGGTTTTCGATCCATGAGCAATGTGTTTAACCCTGCGAGTTTTGCACCGGCAATATGTTGCGGGCTGTCATCTATAAATATCGTTTCATCAGCAATTAAATGATTTTCCTCAAGTACCTTTTCAAATATTTCCACATTTGGCTTTCTTAAGAACATCTGCTGAGAATAGTATGCTTTTTCAAATAGGTGATTATTATCGGGTACATTAAATTCCCTTTTCAAATAGTTCGTAATCCAGTCGTAATGAATTTGGTTGTTATTGCTCAATAAGAATGTCCTGTACTTCTCCTTAACTTTCAACAAAGTGTTGTGAATCTCTACAGAAGGAACCCCGACAAGTAAACTATTCCAGGCATCATCAATTTGCTGATCTGTTAAAGTGTTGTTATTGGCAGCAATTCTAATTCTGTTTCTAAACTCTTCCGGCGCGATGGAAGCCGTTTCGAAATCATTGAAAATCTCATTGTGAGCCTTGTGCGCAAAAAACTCCTGAATATTGGGGATACCTAATTGTAAAAGAGCTTTTTGTGCCCTGGAGAAGTCTATTTCGAAAATAACGTTCCCATAATCGAAAATAATGTTTTTTATTTTTTGTGCTAAAACTGTTTCCATAATTGAATACAAATATGTAACATTGCACTCGCAAAATCTAAAAGATTTTCAGGGCCTATAGCTCAGTTGGTTAGAGTAGAAGACTCATAATCTTTTGGTCGCTGGTTCGAGCCCAGCTGGGCCCACTGCTTAAAAAGCTGTTTTCTCATTGGGAAAACAGCTTTTTTTCATTTATTAACACTTCTATAAGTATAAAATTCAGATAATCTATGCAGTAAAATTTAAACAAAGTCCATGAGTTAAAATATCGCCGGATACTTTACTGCATTATGATCATGCATAATCTGATAGACTGCTTCCAGAACATCATCAACAGAAGGTTTGCTAAAATAATCACCATCCGTACCATATGGTGGCCGGTGTGCCTTAGCCGTTAATGTCCTAGGCTGACCATCGAGGTGATAATAACCATTCTGTCCTTCCAGGATCTGCTGCAAAATAAAAGCAGCACCGCCACCCGGAACGTCTTCATCAACAACTAGCAACTTATTTGTTTTAGACAAAGACTGAGCGCATAAATGCTCCCTGTCAAATGGCAAAAGTGTTTGAGGATCAATTATCTCTACAGAGATACCCATTTGTTCAAGTTCTTCAGCAGCTTCTTCCACTATTCTTAACGTAGAACCATAGGAAACTACTGTTACGTCTACTCCTTCTCTTATGACTTCCGCCTCTCCAAGAGGAACAGTAAACTCGCCTATATTTTCCGGCAACTTTTCCTTTAACCGGTATCCGTTCAGGCACTCAATCAATAAAGCAGGTTCATCAGATCTGAATAAAGTATTGTACATGCCTGCGGCCTGTGTCATATTGCGGGGAACACAAATATGAAGCCCCCTAAGCGCTCCCAATATCATAGACATTGGAGAGCCGGAATGCCAGATTCCTTCAAGCCTGTGCCCTCTGGTCCTTATAATTAATGGAGCCTTTTGCCCCGCCTTAGTACGATAAGATAAACTTGCCAGATCGTCACTAAGCACGTTCAATGCATAAAGAAGATAATCCAGATATTGTATTTCAGCGATAGGTCTCAATCCACGCATTGCCAATCCGATACCCTGACCAACAATTGTCATTTCTCTAATCCCAGTATCTGTAATCCTCAATTCTCCATACTTAGCCTGCAGACCTGCAAATCCCTGATTCACGTCCCCTATTGCACCCAGATCTTCACCAAAGGCGACCAAACGCTGATCCCGTTCAAAATTGGCATCAAAACAAGCATTCAATATTTCACGCCCATCGATCATTTTGCTGCTTTCAGTATACAACGCAGCGACCTGCTGCACCAGAAAAGGACTTTCAGAACCTTCAGTAAATAGTTTTGAATTATATCTTTCCTCATTAACCGATATCTGACTGTTGTACCAGTCCAACAGTTCATTCCTTTGTGCGCTGGTGTCATTCAAACTAAGTCTCAAAGCCTTTCTAACCGTAGAAATCACTTCTTTGCGCAATGCATCAGGAGTATTTCCCAATTGTAAAGCCAGCTTTTTTAATGATAAATTATTCTGTCCGAGTGCGTTGACCATTTCAATTACCTCTTCCTTCTCCACATTTATTCCGGCCAGGAATTCGTTCCAAGCCTCTTTTTGAGTATCGCGTACCAATTTCTTAGCAGTAGATTCAAGTTCGGCAACTTCCTCTTCAGCAATAATAGCCGACTCAATCATCCATTTACGCATCTGAACAAGACAGTCATATTCCCTCTCCCAATCCAGTCTCGATTTCTCCTTGTACCTCTCGTGCGATCCTGACGTAGAATGTCCCTGTGGCTGGGTTACTTCAGTTACATGAATCATCACAGGAACATGCTCCGTTCTGCAAACATCGATCGCACGCTGATAAGTCTCACAAAGAGCAGGATAGTCCCAGCCCTTCACCTTAAATATTTCATAACCTGGGGCACGCTCATCCCGCTGCAAACCTTTCAGTATCTCTGAGATATCTTCCTTGGTAGTCTGGTATTTAGCCGGAACAGAAATACCATAAGCATCATCCCATATAGAGATCGCCATTGGGATCTGCAGTACACCTGCAGCGTTAATAGCCTCAAAGAAAACACCTTCAGAAGTTGATGCATTTCCAATAGTACCAAAAGCCACCTCATTGCCTTTTACAGAAAAGTTTTTTAGATAATCCAGTTCAGGATTCTGCTTAAAAAGCTTAGAAGCATATGCAAGCCCCACCAAACGCGCCATTTGTCCACCGGTGGTCGAAATATCCGCAGAACAGTTCTTAATTTCGGTAAGATCCTTCCAGCTGCCATCATCATTCAGCGATCGCGTAGCAAAATGACAATTCATCTGCCTTCCCGCCGAGGCAGGATCAGCATCTGTACTCGGATTTGCATACAACTGAGCAAAGAATTCTTTAAGTGTACAGATCCCTGTTGCGAATGCAAAGGTCTGGTCCCTGTAGTAGCCCGCTCTCCAATCACCTTTTTTAAAGGCCTTGGCCATTGCGATCTGGGGAACCTCCTTACCGTCACCGAAAATACCAAACTTGGCCTTACCAGTTAATACCTCTTTGCGGCCAAGCAAGCTAGCCTGTCTGCTTTCATAAGCAATTTTGTAGTCATTAATTACTATCGTTTTGAAATCCTCAAAACTTAATTCTGAAGCATCGATTGGATTAGTGGTGAGTTTGATATCTGGCATCATAAGCAAATCGGTATGTTGCAAAGATACATAAAATCTAAAGTATGACTAAACTGTGAACAGTAATTTATATGTTGGAATACTTTTTGATTTACCACTGAAAACATTAAATTTGTTTTAAAAACCACATAACATGAAAAAGTTAATATTGTTATTTACATTATTTTTAGGAATAAATGTTGCGGCAAATGCTCAGGCAAAACCTGCAGAATTCAAGTTTGACAAGGAAACTTACGACTTCGGAATGATCCAGGCGAACAAACCTGCGGTGATAGATTTTAAATTTACCAACGTTGGAGACGAGCCCTTAATCATCAGCAAAGTTGAAACTTCGTGCGGATGTACCGTTCCGGAATACACACAAACACCTGTGAAAAAAGGTGGAACAGGTATTATTAAGGTTACATATAATCCTACCAGCACATTGCCTTTTAACAAATCAATCACTATCCTTTCTAACGCGAAGACAACTACAAAAGTTCTTTACATCAAAGGAAACGTGCCACCCACACCTACAAAATAGAAACACTAAAAGATATTTTCATTAAAAACCTCGTTAATCAACGAGGTTTTTTACTTTTGTCACATGCTAACTATTTCAGAGAAAGGGATTCAGATGCCTGCATCTCCCATAAGAAAACTAACACCTTATGCAGACCAAGCGAAGGCCGAAGGGAAAAAAGTTTATCATCTAAACATTGGGCAACCTGATATAAAAACTCCGGAAGGGATGGTCAATGCCATTAAAAACATCAGCTTTGATGTATGGGCGTACACACCCTCAGAAGGAACACTCAGTTACCGGACCAAGCTAACAGAATATTACAACAAGCTAAATTACAACATCACACCTGCAGATATCCTTGTCACTGTGGGTGGCTCAGAAGCGATCACTATTGCGATGCAAACCTGTATAAGCGAAGGTGACGAAGTGATCATCCCCGAACCGTTTTATGCCAATTACAACGGCTTTGCCTGTATGAGTAATGTAGTCGTAAAACCTATCCTATCTTATATAGAAAACGGCTTTGCGCTCCCCCCAATATCAGAGTTTGAAAAACTGATTACCCAAAAAACAAGGGCAATCATGATCTGCAGTCCAAACAATCCTACGGGATACCTATATTCGAAGGAAGAGATGGAAGCATTAAAAGATCTGTGCATTAAACATAGTCTTTTCCTGATGGCAGATGAAGCCTACCGTGAGTTTTGTTACGATAACCAGGAATTTATATCACCTATGCATCTGGAAGGTCTGGATGAACACGTTGTCATTCTCGATACCGTATCCAAAAGATACAGTGCATGCGGTGCAAGACTAGGTTGTATCATAACAAAAAACAAAGCAGTTATTCAAGCCGCTTTGAAGTTTGCCCAGACCAGGTTAAGTCCGGGCATGGTGGAGCAGATTGCCGGTACAGCAGCAGTAGACACACCAGACAGCTATTTTGATGCCGTAAATAAAGAATACACACTACGAAGAAACACATTGGTAAAAAGGCTCAACGATATGTCGGGTGTGTTCTGTCCGAACCCGGGCGGGGCATTCTATGTAGTCGCAAAACTACCCATAGGTGATGCTGACAAATTCTGTCAGTGGATTCTTGAAAAGTTCGACTATAGGGGAGGAACTGTCATGATGGCACCTGCCACCGGCTTTTATTCGACTCCAGGCTCAGGGAAAAATGAAGTTCGTCTTGCATATGTCCTTAATACAGAGGATCTAAACAAGGCTATGGACTGTCTAGAGCAGGCATTGGAACAATATCCCGGTAGAACATTGGCATAATTTTAGTACTTTTGCCATTACTAACAAATGGGGCCGTTTTGGATTTGACAGGGTGGCGCTGAGTATGTTAGCATGCAGTGCGTTGTACGGAGAGCACTTTAAAGAGAACGTTCACACTATAATTGGCGAAAATAACTACGCCTTAGCTGCCTAATTTAGAATTAGCCTAGCTTTTGTCCCTCTGACTGCTGCGATGTTAGGTTAGAATATGGGGCATCGAAATAACAACGCTGGCAATTGCAGGGTGTGATGCAATTGTGAGATAAAGCACATAAGGTGAAAGGCAAGGTCGGTTTCCAGCCCGCCATAACCCGACAATTGATTGGAAAATAAGCATGTAGAAGGCATAATTTATCACACAACTGGACAAGGGTTCGAACCCCTTCGGCTCCACAAAAAAGCGGAACTCAATTGAGTTCCGCTTTTTATTTAACCTCTTTTCTGTTCTTAAATCCCCTTAACATCAGTGAACTCGATCCATCCTATGCTCCCATTTGGCAATAAAACCTTAATCCATCCATCAGTCGTTTGCTGCACACCCACCTTAGTACCTTCATGAATTACAAATAAGGTCTTAAAACTCTCCTTAGGTCCGCTCTTCACATTTACTGTACCCGTAAATACGATCGCATTATTGCTGTTCTTCAGGTAACTGGTTTGAAGCGCCCCTAAAGAAACAGTCAGCAAAGACAAAACAAGTACAACAATACCGGCATAAAAAGCAGGCTTCTTTATTTTAATATCAACAGAGAGTAAATAAATAATAAGCAAGGCAGCAGCCAATAAAATGCCTATAACACTCAATATCGACAGCACTTCGGCCGAAACGAATAACAAAACCGACCTCCACCATTTGGCAAGGAAAAACTCCGGAACAGCCTCAATCTTATCCTTTATCCCAAGGTTTGCCAATTGAATATTGTTATAAATATCTTCATCTCCCGGAGACAGCTTATAAGCTTTTTCGTAGTTCAGTATAGCCAGTGGCATCTCCCTCAGCTTATAATAAGCATTGCCAAGATTAAAATATAGATCCGCAGAAACAAAACCCGAATCCAATAATTGCCGGTAAACACCTGTAGCCTCCTTATAACTTGCCTTTGCATAAAGCGCATTCCCCTTAGCAAACAGATCCTCATGCTTTGAATCACCTAATGAGAGCAAAGGGAAAGCAAGCAGCAGCAATATCAGTAAATTTCTCATAATACCTTTATGCATGATTTTCAATATCGTTGATAATGTTTTTAGCTCGTTCAAACACCTCCTGCTCAGATATTCCCGATACAGGAGCATACCTCGCCATCTCACAAAGATCAAGCGTATCCGTCAGGCGTTTCACAACAGGATCAGCGATCCCTCTCAATAACAACTGTCCACCTATGTTCTCCCTGTTCAGATCAGCATAAGCAATATTCAGTTTATTACTCAGATAACCATATAAGCCACGGTACACATCCTCATAAAAAGCATTTTTGTCACCAGCCTGCAATTGCCTCTCTGCACTAGACAAATGTTTCGCGGCAATCTTATTGGCATTCCTGCCCTTCACGACCACCAAGTCTTTATTGCGGGCCCTGTACCACTTTCTGTACCCAAGAGCACTCAGAAATGCAACTGGAGCCAGACATAGCAAACTATAATACAAAGCCGAACCGTAAAACTCTTCCCCTGCCTTCCTCAAAGAACCATCACTTGTTTTTATGTATCTGATGTCATTACCCAAAGCCTTCACATCCTGCTGCCCCGCCGAATACGCCGTCACATTAGTCCCAGGGGCACCTTTAGCAACCTTTACAGGAAATGAACCGGTCGACAAGGTCACATAACGTTGTGTCGTCGGGTTGAAATAAGAAAACTTCAGGTCATTGATGGTATAACTTCCTTCATGGCGCGGAATCAATAAATAAGTATACTCCCTGCTGCCAGAGACACCGCCAAGCGCCACATTAATGCGATCAGAAACCTTAGGATCATACTTCTCAATGTCCGCAGCCAGCTTCAGTTCAGGAGCCTTCAATAATTTCAAATTTCCAGACCCCGCAATCTTCACCGTATAATTAAGTGCCTCATTTGCTTTTATGGCCGATTTATCTAAAGTAGCGCCAATAGAGAAATTACCTACAGCACCCTGAAAACCCTCCGGCTTTCCCGCTTCAGGCAGAGGCTTCACGTTAATGGCGACCGGAGCACTCTTAATTTTATATTTAAGATCCTTAAAAGAACCGCCACCAAAAAACTGCTCAATAGGATCATTTGACGGAACAGGCTGACGCACAACAAAAGTCATCGCCAGTGGATCGAGAGTCAGTTTTCCATAACGTTCAGGAAACACAACGATCTCTTTCAAAGTAGCCACGTGATACCTCGCACCATTATACTCCTCTATCTTCCATTCCACGTTCTGGTTGTCATGCTTAATCTCCTGGCTCCAGAACCCATTAAAATCCGGTAACTTGTCCAGCATATTATCCACCAGATTAATATTGGCATACAACTTATAACTTACGCTGATCTGCTCACCCTGGTACACATTAGTTTTATTAGCAATAGCCCTAAGAAACAACCGCTTAGAGATATCAGAGGATTTTCCGCTACCTACATTAGCATCCTGCGCGCTGGCAGAAGACTGCCCCTGTTGTTGCCGGGATGTCGCAGCCCCTTTTATCACCTTTATCCTAACAGCGTTAGATTTATACTGCTTACCGCCAATAAGCATGGTAGCAGGCCCTATAGCATATGCACCCTCCTTTACCCCCACCATGATATAGGTAACAGACATATTGATTGTAGTAGCACCATTCACAGAACTAAAGCTCGACGACTGATTGGGGCCCCCAACAATCTGAAATCCTGTAAAGACGGGTGGATTAAAAGATTCCGGACTACCGTTTGTAGAAAAAGTAAGCTCAAACTGTTCACCCACACCTATCTGATCTGAACTTACAGAAGCCGTTACCCTTATGCCCTGTGCAAAACCCGCAACAGACCAGAAAAGCACTATCGTGAGCAAAAAATATTTCATCCTCATTATCGCCATTACCAATCCTTAACAATACGGTTCTTTACACCTTTCGCCTTCTTGTTCTTCAGCTTATCCTGTGTATTCTTTTCTTCATTTTTCAAAGCTTCCAGCATCCTTTCAGCATCCTCCTTACTCAGTTTATCGGGCTGGGGCTGCTGTTGCCCGTCCTTCTTATCCTGGCCCTCTTTATCCTGGTCTTTCTTATCCTGATCCTTTTTATCCGGGTCGTTCTTCTTATCTTTATCGTCTTTATCTTTATTATCCTTCTTCTTATCCTTGTCCTTTTTGTCCTTATCTTGGTCCTTATTATCCTTATCCTTTTGTTGCTGCTTCTTTAACATCTCCTGCGCATAAGCCAGATTATACCTGGTCTCATCATCCTTAGGATTATTCATCAGCGATTTTTTATAAGCATCAATACTTTCCTCCAGTTTTTTCGATTCCATCAAAGAATTTCCCAGGTTATGATAAGCCTTCGCCTTAACCGTCTTGTCTTTAGAAGAACCTGCAATCTCAGTAAACTTCTGGGCGGCATTATCAAACTTCTTCTGTTTAAACAGCGCATCCCCCAGGTTAAAATTACCCTGTACAGACCCCTTAGATTTTTCTACCGATTTCTTATAACTAGCCTCCGCCTCAGCGTACTTTTTTTGTTCATAAAGCTGGTTACCCTTATGAATATCCTTTTTCTCCTTTTGCGCATACAATACAAAACCCTGCAGCAAAATACAAACGATGATGATTAACTGCTTCATTATTTTCTCGCTTCAAACAAATTCAACTCACTTAATTTCAAATTCCTACGGCTCGATATAAAAAACTCGATCACCAGCATCAGCGCAGCAAAGGCCAGAAAAAACTGAAACCTATCTTCGTAGTTTTTAAACAACTTGCTGTTGTAAGCCTTTTTTTCCATCCTGGCTACTTGGTCCAATACAATCCCAAGTCCGCTATTGGCATCAGAAGCCCTTACGTACACTCCATCCCCGGCCGTCGAAATCTCCTTACACATGGCTTCATTCAATTTAGTCACAACAGTTTGCCCGTTTTCATCTTTGCGAAAACCCACAGGGCTGCCATTCTGATATATAGGTACCGGCGAACCCTCAGGCGAGCCCAGTCCGACCACATGGATGGCTACATCCTTATCCCTTGCCCGTTTCGCAGCACCCACAGCATCATCCTCATGATTCTCGCCGTCGGTCATCAGAATCATGGCCTTGCTCGATCCATTTACAAAATCAAAAGACTTCATGCCCATATCGATCGCCGCACCAATGGCCGTACCCTGCGTAGGCACGATATCGGTAGTAATGTTATTAAGAAACAGCTTAGCCGCAGAATAATCCGTAGTGATGGGCAACTGAACATAAGCCTCCCCCGCGAAAATAATAATCCCCACCCTGTCATTGTGCAGGTTATCTATCATTTGTGAAATCGCACGTTTGGCACTCTCTAGCCTGTTAGGCGACAGATCACCCGCCAGCATACTGTTAGAAACGTCCAGTAAGATCATCAGATCAGCACCGTTTCGTTTACCTTCCTCTATCTTAGTACCTATCTGCGGATTCGCCAGCCCAACCGCAACACCACTGTAAGCAAGCAGAAAAAACACAAATTTCAATGCTGGTCTTGTAAAAGAAACCTCAGGAATCATTTTCAATACAGTAGAGCGGTTTCCAAGCGAAGCCAGAGCCTTCCTTTTCCACCTCCGCATCAACAGAAACACAATCA
>DATFQH010000380.1:0-5817 GCA_035264385.1 Pedobacter sp. | reverse complement strand
GGGCTTACCTGCTGCTGAGAAAAGACGACACCAGGAACACATTGCCACTGCCGTTAAGGAATGCGGGTTCAGTACCTACGGTTTCATGGCCTGCTCCATGATAACATGGGCGTTTACCATGAGGATAAAAATGGAAAACCCATATACAGCTGGCAATACGTGGACGCGGTATATGATTTTATGCTGGAAACAGGCGTCAGGCCTTTTGTCGTGCTGGATTTTTGCCGAAAGTGATGGCCAGTGGCAAGTCTTCCATCCATTTTGCTAACGTCTTACTTGTATTTTTATGCAGGTTTTCGATCATTGTTGCTGTTGCCTTATCCATATATTGTTCAGAGAATTTAGATTTATAACCTCAACTATTCTGAATTTAAAGAAATAAACCATAGATATTTACCACAGTAAGACTATTTATAGTCAATAACAAAAAGGGTTCTCGCCGAAATCCGAATGTTAAGTGTTCTTTTAGTCAGTGAGAGATCCGCGGTTCCGCTTTCTTCAGGCAGTATCAATGTCTTTTTAACGCTGGTTATTTTAGGCAACTCGAGCGTGAGGTTAACGGCCTCGTTGTTTATATTCATAAAAGCAATGGTGTGATCGCCAAACAGGTACAACTCCACTTTATTGGGTGCATCGAACTTCATTGCAAAGGGTCCCAGCAATTTATCCCTGAAGGGCTTGATCTGCTCCCGGGTCATTTTCAAAACCGCTCTTGATGACCCATTCAATGGCAGTACGGCCAGCTTTTTAACCAGCTCAGGGTGCGCATTAAGTCTTTTCGCCAGCCCGTCTGTAACCACGATCGGTGTTCCTTTGGCGGCCAGTTGTTCCAATTTTTGGACAAAGCCGGGCTCTTTAAGGGCATGAATGGAGAAAAATGCGGAGGGGGCCTGTTCATTGAGGGTACTGGCCGGCGCGAACGGGATGCCCAGACTGCCCATAAAGCTGGAAACATACTCGTCCTCAAACCCATCGCTGTTGCCTGGCTTGAGCAGGTGTACACCTTTTACCGTTTTTCCTCTGACAATATCGGCCAATTTGATCAATCCCGGCATTTCCTTACGCAGCGCATCAAATTTATCCGTGGGAAAGGTGTCGGTATACCAGCAGAGGATCATTTCCTTTGCTTCCCCTAGCACGGTATGCCGGGCTTGCTCTATGTAAGTATTCACCTTGGTTCGTTCCCCGCCCGGATCAAACCAGCCACCGCCCAGACTTCCAAAAGTGGCAATCCATCTCATGTTAAAGTAGGCGTTATACGACGCCTCATAACCAGCACTACTGTTCTCATCGAACTCCCGGGCTTCTGTGCCTGCCCAGATGCCGTCAAATATTTTAGGCTCACGGGCCACATCATAGCCCCTCGACTGGAATCCTTCATTCCACTGCGGAAATTTTAGGATGACTTTGACTTTCGGGTTGATCTTGTGTGCGGGAGCCATGACACGTTCCTGGCTCATCTTTACCATCACATCACTATTATATTCTGCCCAGGATTTATTTTCGCGGGCTTTAATGCTTTCCTGGTCAGTACAGTTGGTGAAAAACCAATCGTCAATAATAATTTCATCGAACAGCGAGGCCGCATATTCAAATATTTTCTGAAGTTCGTCCTGATCCGTCTTACTGGTAAAGCAGTGCGGACTGTTAAAATTGTCCGGCCCATTTACCGTTTGCAGGCCGCCCTGGACCTCTAATCCAGCCTTTAAAAACTTCTGTTTCGCATTGATCAATACATCGCGGTTTACATAAAGACCTCTGCCATAGGCTTCAAAGTAGACTTTAGTAGCCCCCTGTGCTTTACACCAGCTGATCGCTTTATTTAAATTGTCGGGTTTTGACAGCAGCCGTTCCACATCCTGGGCCAGGAACCATACCGATAGCTTTAAAATTCCCTTCTTGCGCGCCGCGATATCCCAAAAAGATAATGATGAATTATTACCTCTTCCAATTGCTGGAATTGATGGTACACCAGTTGCGAGTGCAGCCAGAGCAGTAGCGCTCAGGAAATAACGACGGCTCATTGCTGAATTTTTCATAAAATATGCTCCTTTTTACTATTTCGATCCTGTGAATTTACATTTTGCTATGAATTGTATCCGTAAAAACGAATCCTAAATTTAGTGGATTGAAATACAAATTTGGTACTGTAAGTTTAATGAATGTTGTAGAAAACTTAGTTAAAAGCCCAGCGAGATTCAAACGTCTCTTTACCTGAGAAACAAATGTAACTGCAATCCATTAGCGGAGAAAGGCGCGTGCAGAGGATTTATGGGCGTTTTGCTTGGAGTTTGTAAGTTTGACACAACGCGACTCGCAGGGCTATTCTATCCAGTAATTATATATCCGAATAATCGGTAGGATACAGAAACCAGGTATTTCCTTTGGAAACATTGTTCTGATACTCCGGCATTCCCGAAAGCTTTTTCCAGTACTCGTCCTTTCCGAAAGCATCCCAGTGCTTGTCCCGGTCCGTGCGGTTCTCAAACGTGGTCAGGTACATCAGGTTCGGCATTGAACTGCCCGCAACCACCTGGCCGTAGAATACGGCATTGAAACCAAGGCGTTTAAACAACCCAACTTCGTCACCTGAATTAAACATCCGGATCTTATTGGCAGAGATCTTCTCTGTTGGCCCTTCATAGCTTCTCAGCTCATACACCCTGTCCTTTTTCGCTGCGCTCAGGTTTGGTTGATTGAATCGCGGACTCTTTTCAAATGCGTTCAGCAGGATCGTCTCCATTCTGCTGTAAGGAGGGTTATTGTGTTTCGCGTCCAGGTAACCGGTACCGTCCTGCTGATACTTTTCGTCTTTGCTTAATTTTGCATCCAGCTTAAAAAAATCATCTCTTGAAGCAAAAGGGATCAAGACATAGATCAGTTTTTCTTCAGACGTTTTGCCTGCTTCTGCAATCGGCTTAAAAACTCCAATGCGGGAAATACCTGCCCGGTGCAGTGCCGGAAGATAGGCGTCCATTAAATACTGATCGACCCGGCTTTCCTGCTCTGCGGTTTTCAGGTGATAGATTTTGATCTGATAAAAATCAAGCTTTGCAGCGGCCTTTGATATGTGTGGCACCAGTACAATAAGCAGCGAAAACAATAGTAATAATTTCTTTGACATGAGTTTAATATTTGATTTGTGTGTGAATAAAAGATTAAAGCTAATAAATAGCTTTCTTATACGGTAATCATAATTTTATGAATACAGAATTTAAATCAAAATTGACGTTAAGCTGTAAACGCATTACACAAATGCCAAAGGCCTGCATGGAACTGCTATTCTTTTTCAGGTATAGGCAGAAAGCATTAAGATTTACGCTAAGCGCATTATTTAGGCCCGGGATGCCGAAGACCTCATTAGTGCTGTGACCTATGGTGTATGCAGACAGGAGTTTTCGAACTCTTGTGCCGATCATGAGTTTGGAGTTGATTTTCCTGACTAATAATGAGTTACGCAGTAAAAAAGAAAGGACAAGTGCAAATGATTTGCGCTTGTCCTTCTTGGTGCCCGAAGAGAGACTCGAACTCTCAAGGATTGTACTCCAACGGCTTCTGAGACCGCAACGTTTACCAATTTCGCCATCCGGGCATTTATTGATGTATTCTTTTAACAGAATCCTCTGGCAAGGGCAAATATAGTATTATTCAGGCAACCTTGAAAGCTTAAATCACGTACTTTTTAAAAAAAGGAGGTACAAAATGAGAACTTGTTATGTAATGCTCGCAATTACAATATTTTACGTTTGGGGCTGGTTGATGATGTGAGCCAACTTTTATTGCAATAGCTTTACTTAAATGCCTGCAACGCCTTAAGAAATCATCTTAACTTTGCGGTATGAACAGAGAAGTAGCCGTTATATTTGATATGGATGGAGTAATTTGCCATACCAACCCTTACCATTCTATTGCTTTCCGAGAATTTTTTTCGCTCAGGGATCTGAATCCGACCGATGAGGAATTTGCGCAGCATATGTTTGGTAAGAGTAACAGTTATATCCTGAGCCATTTCCTGAAGAGACCAGTCACGGGATCGGAATTGCTGCAGCTTGAGGATGAAAAGGAAAGTTTATTCAGAAAGATTTATGAACCGCATGTGGATCCGATAAAGGGCATAGTGGGATTTATTGATGATCTGAAAAATAATGGGGTAAAGATAGGGGTAGCTACATCGGCACCGCTGGCAAATCTGGAACTGATTCTCAGTAAGGTGCCTATTCGTGAAAAGCTGGGCTCTATATTGGCAAGTGAGCATGTTAAACGCCATAAGCCTGATCCTGAGGTTTATCTCACCTCAGCGGATAATCTTAAGGTAAGTACTTCGGCATGTGTAGTGTTTGAAGACTCATTTTCGGGAGTTTCTGCTGCAATAAATGCCGGAATGAAAGTAGTTGGTGTGCTTACCTCGCACACCAGGGAAGAATTGCCGCCTTGTGATCTGTATATAAATGACTATACGGACTTAACTTATAAACAGATACTAGGTTTATTTGATCAAAGCGTTGCTTCACAAACACCTCTGAAGTAACCCAGTGATTCAGCAATGCCTGCTAGTGGATCTTTCATGTCTTTCTCATATTCTAACCCGCAGTAGCCGGTGTATTTTATCTTTCTCAGCATCTTTACAAATGCAGGAATGTTGATTACTCCACGGCCGAGCTCGCAGGTGGTACCTGTTTTAGTGGAAGCTGTGATGTTTTTCAGGTGCATGTCGAAGATCCGTTTCGAATATGTATGAAGATCGGATACGGAATCTCGGCCGGCCCTTGCATTATGGCCCATATCAAAACAGATGCCTACACCCGGGTCGAGGTCTTTAATAAGGTTGTAGATACTTTCTGCCGTCGGGTAAAGTTCGTCTTCCGGACCATGATTGTGAATGGCATAGCGAATACCGCTTAACTTTACCTTTTGAGCGACGTAAGCAAGATCTGCGTGAAGTGGAATGCCTATAATCAGGTCTACGCCGGCGCGTTTGGCATAGTCAAATGCATTGTCTATATCTTTTTTTGTCTTAGTGTAGATGGGCCCGACGGCGTATCCGGTTACTCCGCTTTCCTTTAGTGTGGCATGAAAGGCTGCGATCTGTTCGGGAGTACTGTTATAAGGTAAATGAAAGTCTTTAATGCACAAATAACGGGCATCGACCTTTTTCATCATTTTTAAGGATTCCTGCAGATTGAAATTCACAAAGCTAAAACCTGCAATAGCTAATTTAAAGGTGTCTGGTGCTGAATTTTCTAAATGACGTGTGCCCGCAAAAACTGAAGGAACATTTATCGCTGCGCCTGCCGCAATTCCTATGATTCCCTTATGTAAAAAACTTCGTCTCGTGTTCATAAAAACTTTAAATGTATTCGTGTTTTTGGGTAACTTTATTGAAGGTAATGAAAAATGTTAAACGATATGGAAGCAAATGAAATTAAATCACTTCTTGAAGTAATCGATCAACAGGTGAGTTCTTCTATCCTTGGCGGAATGGAAGAGCAGTATGAACAGCTGGAAGAAATGGGCTTTATTACTATAGACAGGCATAGTATTCAGCATTCGGCGTCTATTACCCGGGCGGGGCTTGATTATATTAATCATAATTACTTGTCGTAACCTGCAATAGTTTATATGCCGGAGATCTTATTGTTATGTGTATTGCTGATACCCCAGATTGTGGCGGGAATCTTTGCTAAAAGTATGGGTAGAAATTTCTGGTTCTGGTTTTTTATTTCTTTCCTGATTCCGATCGTTTCTCTGATCATTCTGCTTTTTATGGACGATAAGAATGTAAAAAAAGAATATGATTTGGCAGAACATGTGCGCAAC
>DATFQH010000379.1:0-7080 GCA_035264385.1 Pedobacter sp. | reverse complement strand
CTGCAGCTTCTGATTCAGAGACTGAGGTTCAGCTTTTATGCCGTTGATAAAGTCTTTGACACTGTAATCGGGTTTAACCAATCTGAGCAGTTTAACCGCTTGAATCATGTTATGTGAAGGATTTTCTCCAACAAGATCTGTAAGGTATTTGGACAGGACATCTCTGTTAACTGTGGCTTTATAGCCCAGTTGCTCAGCCATCAGCAAGGCTTCCACTACATGCAGGCTGATCCAGAATTCTTCACTGCTGTTTTGCCACCAGCCCCAGGTGGCTCTGGGTGATGCGTTGTTCTGCAGGTTTTTTATTAGTTCCCGGATGTGTTTATCGCCATTAAAGTCTTCTTTTAAATAGCCCCTGATCTTTTTTTCGAGCAATAGTGCCTTTAACTTTGAGGCCTGCTGTTCATTGCACAAATATTCATAATCACGCAGTTTTCCGATTTCATCGAGCAGCACCGGGAAAAGGGAGGCTTCTGCCCTGAGTGTAACCTTACCCAGATCAGCACTGAAATTGTAAGTTGTGGTCGTATCGTTGAGCAGGGCGTTAAAATAGCCTTTGGTTTCAATGGTGCCAAGCGGCAATACAGGAATCTTGCGAAGTTCACCGTCAAAATAACCATTGTCCTGCTGCATGGTGTACTGAAACCGCAGGCTGTCCTTTTCTGCAGATAAGGCGACAATACCGACGGTATCCAGATAGCTGTTTTTAAAACTTACCTTACTGTTGAGCAGCTCCTTTCCATTGTAACTGAATTTTCTGAGGGCAGTTTCTTCGGCATTTCCGTAGTTCATCAGTTTACCGATCACGCGAATGCTATCGCCGGTAATGGCAAAGGATGGGGAAATGAAATTTGCACTGAGTGTTTTGAATGCTTTAATATTCGTTCGGTAAAAGCCGGTTTGTTTGTGATGGTTTATAGCCAGTACCCGGGTTGTCCAGTTGGTGATGTCGTCGGGAAACTTCACTTTAAAACTGGCTCTCCCTTCCAGATCTGTACTTAGCTTCGGTTGCCAGATGGCGTAGTCGGAGAAGTTGCTGCGCATGGTTTGCTGTTGCCGGGCTGCTTCAATTTCTGATCCCGGTGCCGCCCCTGCTTTTGTCCGGATCATGATTACTCCGCTGGCACCCGCACTGCCATAGATTTTAATTGCCGCATGGTCCTTTAACACTTCCATGGAAACGATACTGGCCTGA
This sequence comes from Pedobacter sp., assembly GCA_035264385.1. Classification (GTDB taxonomy): domain Bacteria; phylum Bacteroidota; class Bacteroidia; order Sphingobacteriales; family Sphingobacteriaceae; genus Pedobacter. The sequence goes on along the minus strand of DATFQH010000379.1, from coordinate 5,885 downwards.
TCCAGATCCTCAAGCTTGCCGTTGAAGGGCAGGTTGTCTACAAAGACAAGTGGCGCGACACCTCCGCCAGACATAATGCTGAGCCCCTTCCCCCTGATATTGACTGACCCGCGCAAGCCGGGTGCGCCATCGTTCATATAACCGCGGATCACTACGTCATAAAGCCCTGTTATCCTCTCCCTCATTTTGATGATTAAGTGCTGATTTTCCTTTATGGGCATCTCCACATTATCAAACCCTACCGAAGCCAGTAATAGCAAGCCTTTTTTCGGCAGCAGAACGTCAAACCCTCCATCGAAATTTGCATTGAAGACATGTTTAGGCATACTGTTCTTGTTCTTACGATAATAAAAACTGACACCAGGTAATGTCTGCAAGGTAGCCTCATCAAATACTCTGCCCCGGACTCTTACTACAGGACCATTGGATTTAATGACCTCTCGTGGAGCTACTGTAGGCGGATCTTCCTGAAATACATAGGATTCGATCTTTCGGTCTGCTGCAGATTTGATTTGCTGATCAAGTTTGTTACTCATGGCATCTGCTGCATGAATAACAGTTGGTTTCCAGCGGAAATAATTGAAGCCCCCGGATCGAAGTGTTACCTCTTTCTGCAGAAAATAACTGTTGTCTTTCAGCAGATACATTATTTTATACTTTCCCTTACTCAAGCCCGGAAATGACCCCTCTGTACCCGGGTATATCGTCATGAACGATGGATCGTCATGTTTATAAATGATTATGTTTTTCAGATACGGTGCATGATTGGTTACACTGGTATCGACCTCCATTATGAGTTTGACCGTAGAAGTTTTATCGGGTTCCGGATTTGGATAGAAACGTGTTGTTCTGCTGCGCATGTTCAGGTAATCGTTCCAGATGCTGTCAATCTCACCTGTTCTGAGTGGTTGCTGACCCAGATCGGTATTTTCGGTGTTACTATTGAAAATGCTGTTTAAGCCATTTGCCCAATTATGCGGCTTAATCCTGGTCAGACCGGGCAGGAAGGTATACACATTTTCCGGTCGCTTTTCGAAATGCTCGTCTATCGGGCCGGACTTAAAGATCAGGTGATCTTCTTTGATCGGCCCGATCAGTAAGGTCTTACGCCGCTCTGCCTGGCGGGGCGGATTATTGAGCAGCAGCGCTGTACTGGCTGAAGTTATGGTCGCTTTGGCACCCGCAAAATTGTCCCGAACATAAAGCATATATTTCCCAAGAAGCGCCAGTTCTCCGGCTGTGAGTTCGTCGGGCATTACGCTAACCCTGGCTTTTATGTTGCTTAGCGCATTGGCTACGCCAATGATGGTCTTTTTCCCTTTACTAAATTCTGCTTCAAATTCGACAAGCCTGTCTAGTGTACGTAATGCGATCTTGTGTTTACCAGGCGTGAGGAAAAAAGCATAGCGTTTCAGCTGCTCGGCATGGCTGTAATAGACAGGAACATCATCTATATATACAATCTGAACAGGTATGACGTTCCCATCGCTAACTACAAAGGGGGCCACGGCAGTTTCATCACCGGATAAATTTTCATAAGTGGTATACAGGTCTTTAGTCTGAGTGAACTGGTAATATGCAATGGTATCGAGACCGAGTTCCCGCCCCCATTTTGTCCAGTTTAGTCTGATGTTTCCTGATGTAAAAATGGGTGTCCATTCAACTGGTTCCAGATTGTTATCTATAGCTACCGGTCGGTTGAAAGTATTGAGCACAGGATCATCGCTATAAGCAAATTTTGAAGTGTGGGCATAGGCAGTTACATCTGTTTCGGTTACAGGTTTGTCTTCCTGATCGGTAACCTTTATTTGCATGTTAACGGTTTCTCCGGGATATACAACCGAAGGAGCGGTTAATGCTACCTTTAAGATTTCCTTCTTATAATGGCTGCTTGCTTCCAGTGTACTGATATCTCCTCCCCAGGTATAGTTGACCACCAGATTTGCAGTCTTTGAATTGGAAAATCTCATAGCCGTATCCAGATGATCGGTATAGCCTTTTGAAACTGGCTTCTTACCCTCATAAAGGGTATACCAGAAATGAAGTTTATGCGGGTTACCGACGCTGACGGTAAGCGAGTCTTTAGTCTGGCTGAGGGAGAGCGCCGGGCTTGGCCTCAGATGATACATACTTGAAGCATAATATGTTCCTTTTTCCGTTTTTGTGTTGTAGTTATTATTATGCTGATTTATTTTAAGGAGATAAGGGAGTGTGGTCTTTATGGAGTCTAAGCCGTGAAAATCCTTATAATGGCTATAGATGGTCGCCTTTATTGGTGTCGATTTTCCATTAACCAGATAGTCGAACCGGACACTGTCGTTCTGCAGTGAAGTGGAGACATACTTTCTTTCCAGGTCATGACTAAACTCGATTTTTTCTCTGCGGACTTCATTGTTGCTGTTGCTGAAGGTAAATTCTGCAGTTAAATACAGTTTTGCATTAGGAAAAATATCATCCGGAACTGTGAGTTTGGTCTCACCAACAGGATCCAGCGCTACCTTTGCAGACCATAAGGTATCTTTTATAAAAGCCTCCTGGTCATAAACCACGTCGGCATGGGGTGCTTTGATGACCACTTCTACCTTGACATCGGGTACAGGGAGCTCATTTTCGTCGGTTGCCCGCATATAGAACGTCATGGGATGGCCAATGGCATGGCTATCCTGGTCTGCGCGAACATTGAAAGTGGTGGACTTCAGTTCATAATCTTCGTAGGTAAAACTTTTTGAAGTAACCGTAGCCCACTCTCCTTTAATCAATTCCCTGAACTCCAGGAGATAATCTTCATCAAGTATCAGATTCATAGTATCACTCAGTACGAAACTTCCTTCATAACCACCTTCCCGGTAAGGCTTCAGGTCAAACAGCTTAACTTTGACATCGTCATCTTCAGTAATTACCAGATTTAAAATTTTGTTGCTTATGGGCCTGCCTTTTTCTGTGAGGATATAGGCTTTGAATTTTACCGTGTCCAGGGGCCTGTATTTTGGCTTATTGAACAACAATTGCCCGGCATAGGTCTTTACTTTCTTTCGGGGTTTCCTGACCGCCGGGGTTGGATTCGCATCCGGCTGAAAAAGCCGTCTGAAAAAAGATGGTTTTCGCTCCTGGCCGCGTTTGGAATAGCTGAAGTAGCTGGTTATACCATCATGTCTCACAGCAATCACTCTCGGATCAGCATTATAGGCCGCATTGTATAAGCCTGTTCGGGGGTCAAACCGGGTATTTCTATGTTGACCTGTGGTTACGTCTCCATTTTGGATCAGTTTGCCACGCTGGTCTATAACAGCAAACTGAAACCGGTCTTCGTGTCCGACGATTTGGAGGTTGACATTTGACAATGTTCTTAACCGGTACTGTAGCGATCCTTTGATCGCCTTTACATCCAGATAATTGCCATAAGGGAGTCTTTTAGCATACACACGCTTGCTGTCTGTGTAAAACGAGTCGACCAGCGTATGCATAAAACTGTCATCAATCTGCAACCGCGGATTGGAAGCGATCCTGAAACTTTCTTCGTCAGTTAACTTGTAGATATAAGTATAGGTGCTGGTGGTTCTGCTTGTACTTAGTCGTTTTTGACCGTATGCCGCGGTAACTGCCAGAAGCAGTATCAGGAGGGAGCGTAATCCTTGTTTCATATCTGGTTAAAGCAATTGCGATAACCTAATGTACAAAAAATTAACTGTATCTTTTTATAATCCTGAGCTTGTGGGTATAACGCCCGAGTTCGGCATTGTAAATGCCCTGATTGTCTATCTGATCTATCCTCACCTTACCAGATGCATGGATGATCTCCTGCGGATTCAGCATGATACCTACATGGGTAATCCGGCCTTCTGGATTATCGAAAAAGGCGACATCACCGGATTGTACGGACTGAAGGAAATCGACTGTAGTTCCCTGTTCAGCCTGCTGCCATGCATCCCTGGCGAGGTTAAAGCCATTGAGTTTGAACACGGTCTGTGTAAAACCGGAACAGTCCATTCCAAAGAAGTTGCGTCCGCCCCAGAGGTAGGACACATTTCTGAAGAACCGGGCATCGGGAATAATGTTTGAAAGGTCTTTACCAACAGTTCTTCTGGGCTCAAACTGCAGTTCGTATCTTTCCTTCCCCAGCCAGCAAAAGCCATCTTTATAGAAAGGCAGATTACTGCCCGGCGATAAATAGTATGGCACCCCTTCGTTATCGGTTACTACATTGAGGGCCCGGGCCGGAACCACGTATTCGCATGAATTGTTGGCTTCGAACTGTTCGGCCGAAATATCGGTAAACTGCTTAAAATCGACCCATCCTTCGTAACCGTCGAAAGCGTTCCTGAGCTTCCACCACCTGTCGGTTTCAGCTATCACTTCTGCATGATCGCCGAATAGTAACTGTGAGCTGATCTCGGCCTTGTCTGACGGCTCTGTACGAAGAGGGGCTACAGCTACCCGGCATATTACATAATGTGGTTCCATACGCTAAAACGAATGCATAAAATTAAACTTTTCATTTGTTAAATTGTTATATTAAAGCTATAACCGATAATCTAAATACCATGAACCTCAAAAAAATTTTAATTGCCGTTGACAATAGTACCTGTTCTGAGAAAGCTGCCAGAGTGGGTTATGAAGTCGCGAAGACTTTTGGCGCGGAAGTGGCCCTGGTCAATATCATTGAGCCGGTTCCGGCCAATGTAAATCCTGATCTGACGCTGGCGCCTGTATTCCTTGAAGCGTATGACAATAGCGAGGAAAACAGCCATATGCTGCTTAAGGAAATAGAGTCTAAATACGGTAATGGCATCCCTACCACTTATTTAAGCGTAATGGACAGTGCCGCACATGGCATTATACAGCAATCTGACACTTACGGGTCTGACCTTATTGTGATCGGCACTTATGGCCGAACCGGCCTCTATCATTTTCTGATGGGCAGTGTGGCTGAACATGTAGCGAGAAAATCGGCCTGCCCGGTTTTGATCGTTCCTAATAAATACGAAGAGAAGGATTAACCGGCCAGCAGCTGGCCATAAAAAAAGGGGGTCTATTTTCATAGACCCCCATATCTGTTGATATTATTTTTCTAGTTTTCCTGGTGAAGCCATGCTTTTTTAGCAAGCAGTTCATCTTCTGTCTCGCGAACGTCTTCATCGTCAACGCAGCAATCAACCGGGCAAACGGCAGCACATTGAGGCTCGTCATGGAATCCCTTGCACTCTGTACATTTATCGGATACGATATAATAAACTTCATCAGATACTGCTTCCTGTGCAGATTCAGCATCGATTTGTTGATCACCAAAATCAATGATCCCGTTTAAATTGGTACCATCAGAAAATCTCCAGGCAGTGCCTGCATCATAAATTGCATTGTTAGGGCATTCCGGCTCACATGCTCCGCAGTTAATACATTCGTCTGTTATTTTAATAGCCATGTCTTCGTGTAAGTCTATTGGTAAAAGTTACCTTTGCATCGCAAATATAACACTTAAACTTTAATTTTGTTGAAATTATGCCAATGCTTACTCCTGAAAAACTAATTATTGCATTTAAAAAACTTAGTGAGTTCATCTCTGATCCTGATGCTGAGTTCAAAAATTTGGTTTTATCAGCACAAAACAGCAATGCATGGTTTACGGCAAATGAAGTGGAGAAGGCGCTCCGGGCTCTGCATCAAATGCTCAATGAAGAGGATCTGCGTATATGGTTTGCCACGATTAACCAGGCTGTGTCGCACAAAAAAGTCGGTCTTATACTTGCGGGAAACATTCCCATGGTGGGATTTCATGATGTATTGTGTGTATTGGCAACCGGCAACATTGCACTGATTAAACTGTCCTCATCCGATGACAAATTACTTCCTGCCTTGCTGGACAGACTGGTTAAAATAGAACCGCTGCT
>DATFQH010000378.1:0-10834 GCA_035264385.1 Pedobacter sp. | reverse complement strand
AAACCTAGTTGAAGGGTCAAACATATTTTTATAATTTTTTGATCTTGCCATCAGAATTCTATAATTGGCCGTATCTCCTAATTTCTTAGCGATTTGAGCTACAGAATAATCATCATAAGCATATTCAAGTGTTTTCGATACCCCTGCCTTCGCTTTGGTTTCCACGTGTGGATTCGCCACATCAGGGTCAGAGATGTAACCTTTTTCAATATATTCAGCGATATGCGGCCGTGCGCGACCCGGTACATTCGCATTTCTTAACAATAGTTTATAAGTAGCTTCGATATCAAAACCATCAATACCTCTAAGATAGGCTCCTGCTATTGATGAGGCACCGTGATCACCATGAAAAAATGTTGGTATAAAGCCCGTCTTATCACCGACATCTTTCATCGATTTAATAACATCAACTGTTACATTGGGAGTTATCAGCCCTAAAAGAACATCTTTATTGCGATAAGTATCCCAAAGCGAAGGCTCAGTATAATAATTAAACCCGCCTTTAACCACATTCTTCTTGGCATCTTTATATTCGCCGTTAACGTCGCTGCGCAAAGCAGGCCATAGCAATGACCTATATAAGCAGGAATAAAGCATTACCCTTTGCTTCTCTGTCCCTCCTTTCAATTGTATTGCCGACAGCAGGTTTTCCCAGGCAACGGCTGCCTCTTTCCGGACAGCATCAAAAGTTTTGCCGCCTATTTCCTTTTCCAGATTTTGTTTTGCATTTTCCACACTTACAAAGGACAATCCAATTTTAAGCTCCACAGGTTCCTTACCTCCGTCTACTAAATGAACTATGGCATAGCCTGAACGCTGCCCCTCCTCTGTCTTTTCCAATTTTTCAATATCAGTATTCAGGGTCGCGTAGAAATAAACATTTTCTCCCCCCTGAAAACCTTGGAGAGCAGATTTACCTACCTGCTCGATATTCCAGGTCGAAACCCTGCTCAATGCTTTAGATAAGTCAAATAGTATCTTTTTGCCTGTATTATTCTTATACTCGTATTTATGATATCCGGCCCTCAAGGTAGATGTCAAATTCACATTTACCTGATAATCATCCAGGTAAACCTGATAAAATCCCGGGGCTGAGCTTTCTTTTTTATGAGAGAAGCGTGAGCCAAATTTGGCACCGGGGTTGGATAGCGGAAGAACAGGAATATTGCCTAAATTCCAATGACCTTTATTTGTGTGTGTGAACCCGACAATTAGCGAATCCTCATATTCATATCCTGCACCCGCAGGCTGATATTTTGTCATAGGACTCAATTGAACCATTGCATTGGGCAATGAACTACCCGGAAAAGTCAGGCCGGACCAGGCTCGCCACCCTTTAGGCAGTTCATAACCCAGGATTTTTGGATCTGTAAGTCCCGATGTCCCGATGAAAGTATTTACATATTTAGACACCTCCTTATCTGATGACTGACCCCGGGTAACCGCAGCACTGCCCAGTAACAACAGACATAGCAAAATTTGGCTTTTTTTAAAATTGGTTTTCATTGATGTATGTTTGGTTAGTTAAAGATATTATGCTTTAGGACTACTCGAATGCAACAATACTGATATGAATAAGAATTAACAAATATTATCTTTGCCAATCATAGCGGTTCCGAAACTGAAAACCAACCTTTGGGACACAAAAATTAAACATGGACGAAAAGATAATATTTTCAATGGCCGGGGTAAATAAGATTTATCCTCCCCAAAAACAAGTTTTAAAAAATATTTACCTATCCTTTTTTTATGGGGCAAAAATTGGAGTCATAGGTCTCAACGGATCAGGCAAATCGTCTTTGCTAAAAATCATCGCAGGGCTGGACAAATCCTTTCAGGGTGAAGTCGTTTTTTCCCCGGGTTATAGCGTAGGCTATCTGGCTCAGGAGCCAATTTTAGATGACAGTAAAACCGTTCGCGAGATCGTAGAAGAAGGAGTAGCAGAAATTACTGCTATTCTTAAAGAATATGAAGAAGTTAATGAAGCCTTTGGTCTGGAGGAAAACTATTCCGATCCTGATAAAATGGATAAACTAATGGCGCGCCAAGGTGAGTTGCAGGATAAAATTGATGCATTAAACGCCTGGGAACTGGACACCAAACTTGAAAGAGCCATGGATGCATTGCGCTGCCCTGATCCCGAAACAAAAATCAGTGTACTCTCAGGAGGTGAACGCCGCAGGGTTGCAATGTGCCGGTTGCTACTTCAGGAACCGGATGTGTTGTTACTCGATGAGCCGACCAACCACTTAGATGCAGAAAGTATCGACTGGCTGGAGCAATTTTTACAGAACTACAAGGGAACCGTTATAGCAGTTACCCACGATAGATATTTTCTTGATAATGTTGCAGGCTGGATTCTTGAGCTTGACCGTGGCGAAGGTATACCATGGAAAGGAAATTACTCTTCATGGCTGGATCAAAAAGCCAAGAGACTGGCTCAGGAAGAAAAGACAGAATCCAAACGTCAGAAAACGCTCGAGCGTGAGCTGGAATGGGTACGTATGGCACCAAAAGCAAGACACGCTAAATCTAAGGCACGTTTATCGAATTATGACAAACTGGCATCAGAAGATTCCAAAGAAAGAGAAGACAAACTTGAACTTTTCATCCCTGCCGGACCAAGACTAGGAAATGTAGTCATTGAGGCTACGGATGTGACCAAAGCCTATGGAGATAAGATATTATTTGAAAACCTGAGTTTTTCCTTACCTCCTGCCGGAATCGTTGGGATCATTGGTCCAAACGGAGCAGGTAAGACGACTTTATTCCGTTTAATTACAGGTCAGGAAACTCCGGATACAGGAACCTTCCGCGTTGGGGACACTGTAGCATTGGGCTATGTGGATCAGATGCACAATGACTTGGATGCCGACAAAACTGTTTATGAAAACATCACTGATGGTCTCGACAACATTCAGCTGGGCAATAAAGCTGTAAACGGTCGCGCATATGTTTCCAAGTTCAATTTTAACGGAGGAGATCAGCAAAAGAAGGTAGGTATTTTGTCTGGTGGAGAACGTAACCGCGTCCATTTGGCTATAACCTTAAAGAAAGGTGCTAATGTATTGTTGCTGGATGAACCAACCAATGATATTGACGTAAATACCCTTAGGGCTTTGGAGGAAGCGCTGGAAAACTTCGGCGGCTGTGCAGTAGTCATCAGCCACGATCGTTGGTTTTTAGACCGAATCTGTACGCACATTCTTGCATTTGAGGGAAATTCGGAAGTCTATTTCTTTGAAGGTAACTATAGCGACTACGAAGAAAACCGCAAAAAAAGACTAGGTGACGTCAGCCCGCATAGAATTAAATACAAAAAACTAGTTTAAGTAAACAAAAAGCCCGGTGCTGAAGATCAGCACCGGGCTTTTCAATCCACCAATTTATTATTTGTACTGAAGAAGAACTTTTTCCAGCAATGCTTTTGTTTTCCTTATTCCTTCTTCTTCCGACAGGCTATCACCCTCCCATTCAATGCCCACAATACCTTTAAACTTTGCGTCATGAATGATCTTGAACATGCGTGTATAGTCTATGTCCGGCTCATTCCCCTGCTCATCAAATTTAAAGGTTTTTGCGCTGATGCCTTTAGCAAATGGCATCAGGTCAGTTACACCCTGGTACATATCATACTGCTTTTCAGCACTGATTCTAAAATTTCCAAAATCGGGAAGTGTACCGCAATAAGGACTGTTTACTCCCTTCATCACATCAGAAAGCCACTTGCCATCTGAAGAATAACTACCATGGTTTTCTACAATGATGTTGATCTTATTCTTCTTTCCATATTCAGTAAGCCGGCCAAGGCCATCAATCACAGCCGTCTTAACATCACTTTCTGATCCTTTTCCTGATGCATTCACACGAACAGTCAGACAACCCAATGTCTTCGCAGCATCAACCCATTTATAGTGGTTTTCTATAGCTTTAATTCTGGCCTTTTCATCCAAATCACCAAGATCACCCTCACCGTCTACCATGATCAGATGATTCTGTATACCTTCATTTTTTGTAATGGTCAACAGTTCCTTCAAATAACCCTGATCTGTTTCCTTTTTATTGAAGAATGGACTTACGTATTCTACAATATTGATTCCAAATTCATTTTTTGCCCTTAAGGGGAATTCAAGATTTGTCATCTTGCCAGCAAACAATGCCTTGTGAAAAGACCATTCAGCTAATGAAATTCTAAAAAATTCCTTTTTCCCTGATGCAAATATGTCTAATGGCATTAAAGAAGTCATACCTGCAGCTGCAGCTAAAACTCCCATATCTTTTATAAAACTTCTACGGTCTTGTGCTTTCATCGATTATATTAAGTCATATTTAGGTTAGAAATTCGGATTGTCGTCCAATCAACTAAGATACTAAAATCTACCGCCTTAATTCTGCTTTATCTTTCCTATCAATTATTTTACTTCTGGCCCTCCATCATAAGATCCTCAATAGCTTTTGCTATCTTTTCAAAAGGATACTTATGGCTCAGAAAGTAGTGTCTGGCACCTCCATCAGCTTCCCAGGTATTTGCACCCTGCCGATCAGCAACAAACTTTCCCGGACCATTCACATAAAAATACCTTTCCGGACCCCTTACTGCACACAGTACTGCTGTCTGATCCCAGGAGGGTCTGTTTGCCTGAACTTGCTTATCGTAAGTTTTCAAGTTGTATCTGTAAGCCCAGGCCACAGGATTTCTATCAGTACCAATCTGGGCTACTCTTGCGCCTGTTAAAATATGCTGACCAATCTCGAAGCCACTGAAAAGGATAGGTTTCGGCCATTTGGCAAAAGCCTCAAACGATGCCGCAGCGTCTTGCTCTACATTAAATTCCCTTCCCTGAGGGAAACCTCCAGCCATCGCAACCCAGTTCTTTACTTTCTTTCTTACCAGTTCAATTCCCGATAATTTCGAAAACTTATCTGGTTGGGACTTCAATAACGCGCTGATGTTTGAGACGAAGCCAACTGTAACTATTGTTACGCTGTTATCTGCCTGCTTCGCCAGTACCTCTCTGTATACGGTCACAGCCGGAAGATAGTCGCGGGTATACTGCTTATTAAAGAATCGCGTAATCAAAGAATCATTCCAATTGTTGGAAGCAGTAAAACCAGGCGCATCTGGAGGCGCGAATCCTACAGGAATTTCAGGCCGGCCAAAATATTGATTAAATAAGGTAATGGTAGGCGCTATTGAGGGGTGCGAATCGCTGGCAAGTGTGGCCAGAATTTCACACTCACCTTTTTTCGCCAATGCATGCAAAACCGCAATAGCACCAACATCATCATAGTCCGGCCCCATATCTGTATCAAAAATGATCAGTGCTTTACCCTTTTCTGGCTTCAGTTCATACATAGACCAACTACCAGTCAACAACATACCTATGCCCAATAATGGATAATAAATCTTAAACTTCTTCATTACTATTCAAGATGAGAATTTTTCCTGAATAGTAATCATTTTAATTTCCTTCAATGAATCATTAAGTTTATATTGGGTCAAATCTCATTTGATGAAGCATATTGTAAGAACAAGCTGTATACTTTTTATAATCCTGATCAATGCTGGATGCGACCAGATTTCAAAGCATATTGCTCGCGAAAACCTGGTATATAATAACTATGTAAGTGTAATAGGTAAGAAACTTGTCCTCATCAAAACAGAGAATTCCGGTGCCTTTTTAAGTATTGGAGAATCAATGACCGGAACATTAAAATTCCTTACCCTATCGCTTATTCCAATGGCCACCTTACTATTTGGCATCTATTTTCTCATCAGACACACGCACCTTCCAAGACTTCTTGTTACAGGAATTTGTTTCGTTATCGGTGGTGGACTCGGAAATTTGATTGACAGGCTATTATATGGATCAGTTACCGATTTTCTGCATATGGATTTTTATGGATTGAAAACCGGAATTTTTAATTTGGCAGATGTTTCTATTATGATCGGCATGGGAATGATTCTAATCAATATTTTCTTCACCAAAAATAAAATCAGGGGTGAGGTCGGAGATACCGTTATCTGACATTCTATTTATTACCGAAGAAATTTTTAAAATACATCAGCTGAAAACCAACGGCATTAGTCCAATACTCCCAATTGTGCACACCTGGTCTGATTGTAAAGTCATGCGGAATATTATTATAAAGCAGTTTTTCATGCAGTTGGAGATTAACATTGTAAAAGAAGTCATCTTTGCCACAATCGATAACGAGGGCAAGCTTGTTAGGTACCAGCAAGTGCGTTAAGTTTACTACTGAATTCTGCTCCCATCTTTCCGGATACTTATCTTCAGGGCCAAGTCTTTTGGCAATATCCCAGTTCAGTGGAAAAGGCCTGATGTCGACACCCCCACTCATGCTGCCTGCTGCTCCAAATATATCCTGATGTTTAAACGAAAGATACAGAGCACCATGTCCACCCATGCTTAAACCCGTAATGGCCCTTCCCTTTCTGTCTTTAATTGTCTTATATTTCTTGTCAATATAATTAACCAGTTCTTTCGATACATAAGTTTCATATTTCCAGGCCGGATCTTCCGGGCTGTCAAAATACCAGCTGGTTATATTGCCATCCGGACAAACAATAATCAGTTGAAAATCATCAGCATACTTTTTTATAGCGGGAACCTTATTCACCCATCCTGAAAAATTATCCCCAGCACCATGCAGCAGATATACAACAGGATAATTCGTGGTCTCACCATAAGGCTCTGGGAGTATCACCACAGCTTTAATGTCCTTTTTCATAGCTGCACTACGGGTAACTACAGTATCAACCCTGGCTGCCCGGGCATAGCTGCTAACTAATAAGATAAGGAGACACAGAACTATATGTTTTCTCATGGCTATTTTCAATTAGATCCAGGTACAAGCCGCTCCTACCAGTGCTGCATCTTCCCACATTTCCGTTTGCCTGATCACGACAGATTTATTTTCTATTTTATCATTAAGCTTTCCTATAAAATGGTCCCAGCAACGGGCAATATTTCCACCTACAACCAATACCTGCGGATCTTCATCAGCGATAAAATCATTTAAAAAAGATGCCAGATTAGTAGAGAACTCTTCAAACAACTCTTCCTTTATAGATTGGTCTGCTGTAGCCAGAAGCTCTTCTACGTTCTTCGCTTCCTTACCTGTAAGTTCCTTATATCTTTTCAAAAACCACCTGGTAGAGATGTACTCTTCAGCTACACTGTCTAAAAATGGCATAAATGCACGGTTCACATCTACGGTTTCGCCCTTACAGTTGCTAGTAGATCCCAGTCCCGTACCTAAAGTAACACCAATAGCACGCTCAAAATCCGATGCTGCGCCGGAAGCAAGCTCTCCACGCAAAAAAGCTTCCGCATCATTAATGAAAATGATGTGTTCACCTGGAATATCTAACTTCCCGGCGAGAATTTCACGTATATTCATTCCATATAATGAGTCGTATTTTTGCATACCCTTCATCAGCGAAATGCCATGCACATAGTCAAACGGACCCGGCATAGCTATGCCAATTGTTATCGTTGCTTCCGATGATTTAATGATAAGTGGAGAAAGCGCATCTACCCATGATTGTAAAATAACTTCTGCGCTGTCCATCGATGCCACACGCTCACGCTTGAGTGTACTTTCAATGACCCTGTATGACTTACAATCTACATGAGCTGCAGTAATATGAGAGCCGCCAATGTCTACCCCGATGAAAGGCAGTTTAGATGATTTAGTGTCCATTTAATGGTTAAATTTGGTTAGTTGACTTGTGATGATTCAATCTCCCAAATAAAGACATTTAAACCGTTTTAGCAAAATTTATTTACTTTTATTTTAGAATGATTTGCCCGCAATCAAACTTAAATGTAATGTCTGTAAACAACAACTCTAGAAGTATCGCGGATTGCTCGATGTTCTCATGTCTCTTCTCGGAAGTGTCAGACTGAGAGAAATCTCATGTGAGCCCTGCTGATAATTAGCCAGCGCATTGATACTGTAGTCAAAAGAATAACCCACACGAAATCTGTCACTTACAAAAAGTTCTACAATGCCTGCAATCGCGCTGCTCTTATCAAGTCCTTTCTGCAGGTTGCTTTTTTCCCAAAGTGACACACCTGTTCTGTACGACGCTCCAATCCAAAGGGTTTTATTAATCAGCAAATAACTATTAAGGTCAAGATTCGTTGGCCCGTTAAAATCTTCTTTGATCATAAAGGTCGGTTTTAGATCAAGTACGTCAGACAAAGGCAATACAACACCACCTGTGAGATATAAATGCCTTACCTGTTTCAGTATCTTATAATTATCATCAGTGGTAATCTGATCGCGATTGGCTGAAAACATATCCAGCACAGAAGCTCCGATGTAAAATCTGGGATCAGAATAATAGACACCAACCCTAAAATCAGGATACACCTTACTTTCATTTCCCGTAGGAACACTTACATCATTTGGATCGACAGCAGTTAGTTTCGTGCCGTCTATACCATATTGAGTTACGCCGAAGGCAATACCGAATGTCAGCCTTCTTTCTTCCTCATCGTCTATCTGAAGCCTGTAGGCATAATTTCCATAAAAAGAAGAAGTACTCTGTGCCCCCAGACGGTCATTCATTGCAATAAAACCAAGTCCGACCCGTTTGCTTTCCTGGTTAGTTACACCGTCGAAAGAAGCGACAGCAGTTCTTGGCGCGCCTGTTATACCTGCCCATTGCATCCTGTAGCTCAGGCTTCCTGTCCATTCTTCTCTGTATCCGGCATAGGCCGGGTTCACAGCAAGTCCGTTAAATACATATTGGCTAAACTGCACGGTTTGCTGGGCACATAAACGCCCTGTGTTTAATAAGAACAGAGCCAGCAACAGATATCTTTTGAATTGTCTCATTACAGCGTTAATATCGGAATAACAGGATTCAAAAACTTGCCCTTCCAGTTGGATCAATTTAATCAATTAAAAGTTAAGTCTTAAACAACGAAGGTGGAAATTTAAGAATTCGGCTCTTCGGCAGACTTAGGCGCTCTGGGACCACGCTTATATATTACCAAGCCATTAAGAAAATTGCGAAGTATCTGATCTCCGCATTTTTTAAAATTAGGATGATCATCTTTTCTGAAAATATCTCCCAACTCACTTCTGGTAACCTTAAACTTTACCAGGTCCATAATTTTTATTATATCGTCATTAGTCAGCTCGAGGGCCACACGCAGCTTTTTAAAAATATCATTGTTACTCATATTACATCGCTATTTCAATTTTTACTTTTTTGTTTTTGATCTTTTCATCGATCAGAGCCTTCAATATCTTAGGCACCATCTTCCGTTTAACAGCGACATAAGAGGCCTGATCTTTCACTTCTATAAGTCCGACATCCTCCATCTCGAGCCCACCTTTTTTGAGCAGTAAACCCACAATATCAACCTTATTAATCTTGTCTTTTTTGCCTGCCGCAATATAAAGTGTTTGCCATTCACTATCTTTTGGCAAAGCTAATTTACCTTTTAAATCCTCAGTCTCTATATCAGATTTTAAAAAGGGATATTTTTCATCATCCGCGATAACAAGATATGCAGTGCCTTTGGCATTCATTCTCGCAGTCCGTCCATTACGGTGCAGAAAAGCATCCTCAGTATAAGGCAACTGATAATGTATAATATATTCCACTTCCGGAATGTCAAGCCCTCTTGAAGCCAGATCCGTAGTGATCAGGATATGTATACTTCCATTTCTAAACTTCAACAGTGCACGCTCTCGTTCATCCTGCTCCATGCCACCATGAAAGATGTCGTGCGCAAGATCTTTATCGATAAGCAGATCACTGATCCGGTCTACAGTTTCCCTATGGTTACAAAAGATTAACATAGGCCCGTTGCCAATCTTGCAGATCAGGCGAAACAAGGTATCCAGTTTATCAGCAGCGGTGGTCAATACCTTTTTAAGCTTCAGATCAGGGGCCACTTTTATATCTTTCAAAAAATCTATTTCTACAGGATTACTGACACCAGTAAAATCAGGTATTTCCTGCATGGCAGTTGCCGATGTAAGAATCCGCTGTTTTAAAGAGCGTAATTTACCTATGATATAGGACATATCTTCCTTGAAACCAAACTCCAGCGCCTTATCGAATTCATCCAGTATCAACATACTGATACCAGACTCATCAAAATTGTCATGTCTCAAATGGTAGGCAATCCTGCCCGGTGTACCAATAAGTACTGCTGGAGGTTGTTCAAAATTGTTGCGTTCCGTTCTCACCGCATGGCCGCCATAACAACAATTCACCTTAAATCCGCTACCCATTTGTTTAAATACCTGTTCTATCTGCAGTGCGAGCTCCCTTGATGGAACCAGAACAAGTCCCTGCACGCCATTAAAGTCAGTCTTGAGATTTTTAAGCAAAGGCAATAAAAAAGCCAGTGTTTTACCTGAGCCTGTAGGTGCCAGAAGAACCACATCACTTCCCTTTCCTGCCGCCGCCAATAAAGCCTGCTGCAATTCATTTAAAGTGCTGATCTTTAATTTTCCCAATACCTTTTCTATCATCATAACCCCAAAGATAGGTGTAATGAAATAATTTATGTAAATTTAATCATTAAGCTGTTGACAACTAAGCAATTGTTAGCAATTAAACAACAGGAATTTAACTGATTTTTAATGTGTAAGGCTTATTTTTAGTAAACCTGAATGCGGGTTGTTCACCAAACACCATTAACGTATGACCTGGAAAAAATTTAGCGGCGAAATAATTCATTCGTCAATTCTCGAAGAAATTGAAAGCGCCATTGTCAGAGAAACCGAAAAAGGCTTTCGTCTTAAAGTATGCATCGGAACCGATTCACAGGTAAAGGGA
>DATFQH010000377.1:0-3487 GCA_035264385.1 Pedobacter sp. | reverse complement strand
CATTTTATCACCATATTTAAAATCATCCTTAAAGTCCCATAAACATAAAGGAATGGTAGCGGCTGTTGTATTACCGTACCTGTCGATATTTACTTTTACCTGATCACCCGAAAGCCCTAAATATTCGCCCACAGACTGAATAATCCTCAAATTGGCCTGATGAGGTATTAAATAATTGATTTGTGAGCTCACAAGATCATTGGCTTGCATTACCTCATTGCAGGTGTCAGTCATACCCTGAATAGCTGCCTTAAAAACTACACGTCCATCCTGACGAACATAATGTAACTTCTCATCGAGGGTAACCTGTGATGCCGGGAATTTTGAACCACCAGCAGTCACGATCAAATTTTCCTTTCCTGTACCATCGGTTCTGAAAAAACTGTCCATCAGGCCCACCGGCTCTTCTGTCTGTTCCAGCATTACCGCACCTGCACCGTCGCCAAAAAGGATACACGTATTCCTATCTGTATAATTTACAATTGAACTGTTCTTATCTGCGCCAATTACAATCACCTTTTTACAGCGGCCGCTTTCAATCATGCTTGCGCCGAGAGTCAGCGCATATAAAAAACCACTGCAGGCAGCGTTTGTATCGATGCCCCATGCGTTTTTCAAACCAGCCTTTTCGCACACCATGCTCCCTGTTGAAACCATAACATAATCTGGTGTCGAAGTAGATACAATTACGCAATCTATCTCATCAGGATTTACATTGCCGTCTTCTATTAATCTTTGGAGGGCGTAGGTCGCCATGTCGGAGGTGGCTATATTCGGGTCATTTACTATCCTTCTCTCCTTTATCCCGGTCCTTGCTATGATCCACTCATTGTTGGTATCAACCATTTTTTCAAGGTCATGGTTGCTTAATACTGTGTCAGGAACATAACCACCAATCGCGGTAATCACCGCATTTTTCCTTATTCTCATTGTGTGCTTGTAATTCTATAAAAAGGGCAGGTTCGTTCTACCCGCTCTGTATTTCTACAAAGTTACAGCTTCTTCCACACTTTCCCGCAGTACTTTTATGGCAGTAACGATTCTATGTCTCCTTTTTTTGATTTTCGTCCGCGCCAGGCGCGCACTCCACCAGAATTATATACTATCGACAGTCCCTGAATTAGCTATTCATTTTTTTAGGGGTAGGAAAAAACCATGTGTATTTCCCTTAAAAATACAACAAGCAAGAGTTTTTCCATAATAGTAAATATTAACTTTATATAATAATTATAAAATACTGTATAATAATCAATTGGATATAAAAAATACAATTCGAAGTCTAATTTTCAGAAAATAGCAGATATCAGCTCATTTCACCTGAAATGGTGTTAAAATAGTACCAATATTTATTTTATTCTGGTTTATAAATTATATTTATAAAAATATTAACAATTCATATTCAAATGATTGTGACCTTTTTTTTGAACTAAAACTTTAGAACCGATATTAGTGAATTGGTAAATCATGGATCATCACATCTTTCCCCTCTATCCTACTTTGAGGAAAAGATTACAAGACTGAAATATTACATAGTGATTGCAGTTTATTTTTTTTGAAACGTACCTTTGCAAGAGTTCAAAATCGTTAAACCATATGTCAACCAGATATTCATTTTTAGCACTAGTTTCAGTTTCAATTCTTTTGTTTAGTTCTTGTCAGAAGGCATCTAAACCCTTACCTATTTATGGTCAGCGGGAAGCCATACAGGTTAAAAACAATGATGGCAGCACTGAGATAGATACCATTTACCAAACAATCCCTGCATTCAGTTTTTTGAATCAGGACAGTCTTCCGTTAACGAATAAGGCTTTCGAGAACAAAATCTACATTGCCGATTTCTTCTTTACTTCATGCAGTACAATCTGCCCAATAATGCATCGGAATATGAAAACCATATTTGATGAATACAAGGAAAATCCTGAGGTAATGTTCTTATCACATACCATTGATTTTAAGTATGATACACCGTCTAAGTTAAAGAAATACGCAATAAAACTTGGTGTCGACGGCCCGAAATGGCAATTTGCCTACGGCAGCAAAGACAGCATCTATACCCTAGCTGAGAAAAACTATCTGGTTGCCG
Organism: Pedobacter sp.; assembly: GCA_035264385.1. Taxonomy (GTDB): domain Bacteria; phylum Bacteroidota; class Bacteroidia; order Sphingobacteriales; family Sphingobacteriaceae; genus Pedobacter. The sequence goes on along the minus strand of DATFQH010000377.1, from coordinate 1,404 downwards.
TGATGGAAGACAGTACCGCTAAAGAAACCTATGTGCATCAGGGCTGGCTGGTACTCATCGATAAACATAAACGAATCAGAGGCGCATACGATGGCACAAAGACCGATCAGGTGGCAAAACTCAAACAGGACATCCCCGTATTACTGGCTGAAGAACAAAAATAATTGTCATGCGGAGCAAGTTTTTGTTTTTTTCCTTTTCTCTGATGATCGCAGTAATGATCTATTCCTGTCAAGATGCTGAGCAACTGAAACAACAGGTGTATTATACCAATGGCCGTGATCTTTACATTAAGCATTGCCAGAACTGCCACGGGATAAATGGCGAAGGATTAGGGCAATTAGCGCCGCCACTTACTGATAGCACTTTTCTAAAGGAGCATAGAGGCAAACTAGCCTGTTATATAAAATACGGGATCAGCGATACCGTTCTAACCATACACAATCAATCTTACGAAGGCAAAATGCCAGACAATCCCGGTCTTGCAAATATAGATATTGCTCAACTTTTGGTGTACATCACGAACACTTACGGCAATAAGCAAGGCATGTTCACGCCGGAACAGGTTGCCAAAGACCTTGAAAGCTGTAAATAATTGCTTGAAGGCATCAGATCGAATCAGCGAATTACATAATTAGGCAACCTAGCCAAAGCATAATCCCGCCCATAAACACAATCTGCAGAAGACTGCTTTTTTTGTATCTTAGCAGCAAAAATGCAAGCCGTTCTATCGCTGTCCTGATTATTCAGGAAAGAGGAAAGTCCGGGCAACACAGAGCATCCCGCTTCCTAACGGGAAGAGGTTTGGGAATGAACACCCGAATTATGGAAAGTGCCGCAGAAAGCATACCGCCGATGGCCGCAAGGTACAGGTAAGGTTGAAAACGTGAGGTAAGAGCTCACGATTTCTGCCAGTGATGGCAGGACTGGTAAACCCCGGGAGTTGAAAGACCAAATAGGCTAACGCATGTAGGGCTGCTCGTCCGATGTTAGTGGGTAGGTCGTTAGAGATAAATGGCAACATTTATACTGGATTAATGATAGAATTCCGATTTATCGGAAACAGAACCCGGCTTACAGGCTTGCATTTTTTTGATTTTATGAGGCATTACTGATAAAAGTAATATATTAGCATACGGATAATAAATATTTTACACACCACATGGCGAAACTGTTAATAATTGATGATGAGAGGGCGATAAGGAGCACTTTACGTGAGATCCTGGAATATGAAAATTACGAAGTTGAAGATATTGACAATGGTGTAGAAGGACTTGAGCTCATCAAGAAAAAGAAGTATGACCTGGTGCTGTGCGACATCAAAATGAGTAAGATGGATGGCATGGAAGTGCTGGAACAGGCACAGGCATACAGCCCCGATCTGCCATTCATTATGATATCCGG
>DATFQH010000376.1:0-6546 GCA_035264385.1 Pedobacter sp. | reverse complement strand
AAAAATCAGTACCTGCATAATCTTTTCCGATAAGCTTAAATTTGCTGTCCTCGTACTTAAAGTTGGTCAGTATTAAATCGCGGCCCTTCAGAACAATATGGTATTTGCAATCCAGTTCAGGGCAATAATAGGTTCCTGTATAGGCTTTGAGTTGCGCGTCGGTTTGTTTTGCGTCTAATGCATACTTCTTGAATAGACGCCCTCCCGGCCAGCATTCTTTAACCTGAATATCGCCCGTGCTTGTTGTGCTGAAAAGGAATTTAAAATGCGGTACTGCTGCCGACTGGAATGTGTCCTTTTGCAGTTTTAATAGCATATCGTTTCGTCCATACCCTTCCCATTGCAGTTTCAGATTGCTCAGTTTAAACTTATGCAGTGTTCCATCTTCGGCAATATAATCGCCGGAGAATTTTTTGGCCATAGCAAGGTCTTTTACAATGGCCTTACTGCTGTCGATCGCCTCCGCCACGGGTTTGATGGCTTTTACAGTGGTGTCCTTAACGAATAGGCCGGCCATCTCATTCATCTTCCACATGTCGAAATCGCCAAGATTACTAAAGAGTATAAAGCCCATTTTCATGTCAGGAACGGTAATCACCGAAGTTCTGTAGCCTGCATCGGCGCCATTATGCGCATACACCTTCCAACCGTTGAAGTTATCTACAACGATCCCCAAGGCATAATTGGGTTCAAGGCCGTCGTTCAATTTAGCTTTTTGGGTTAATGATGCTATTTCTTGCAGCGTACCTACCTTAGGGCTGTAAAAATTCGTGATCCATTTGGCCATATCCCTAACATTGGTGAACAGACTGGTTGCTCCTGCATTGGAATAAGACAAAATACTGTTTGCATAGCCACTGCTGTCTTTGGGGTAATAGGAATAGGAACGGTTCTTTACGACCTCCATATAGTCATCATGAAAGTGCGTATTGTTCATACCGAGAGGTTTGAAAATGACAGAGTCTGTAAATTGTCTGAGTGTTTTGCCGGTAACTGATTTGACAATCTCGGCAAGCATGGTATACCCACTATTGGAATAACTGTATTGATCGCCGGGTTTGAAGTTTAGTGCTCTTTGCTTGCTTAGCAATTTAACAATATGTTCCTGCTTAATTACATCGTCGATCCTTGTTCCTGATATCGCCAGTAACTGCCATTGATCTCTAATGCCACTGGTATGGTTCAGCAAATGACGGATGGTGATTTTCTCTTTAAGATCCGGAAACCAGGGAAGGTATTTATGAATGTCGTCGTCTAGTTGAAGTTTACCCTGTTTGGCCAGTAAAACAATGGAATATGCAGTAAATTGCTTGGAAACTGATGCCATATGATAAATGGTTTCGGGCGTATTGGGCACATTATATTCCATATTGGCAAGGCCATATCCTCTGGCATAAATGAGGGAATCGTTACGCACAATTCCGATTACACAACCGGGCTTGTTCGCGTTATTCCATTTCGCAAACAGGCCATCTACTTTTTTTGCCATGGAATCTGGTAAATGGTTTTGCCCTGATAAAAAATCCGGTTTTAAGAACAAAAGAATTAGCAGAAGAGGTGTCAGGCTTTTTGTAGACATATGCACAGCGTTAAGTGATTTAAATTGAGACACATAAATATGATCATTAGTTACAGGATTTCGATATTTTTCCAAATTGGTGATGAGCAGCTAAATCTGTGCTTATCATTTTTAAGAAAAAAATTATATTTGATTCATAGCACTGTTTATGAAGATAGGATTTTACTTTCTGTTCATTATTTTTTTTTCTGTCTTTAATAGTCAGCTCGCTGTTGCACAGGAAGAGGAAAAACACGCCGGTTCTTCCCAAATTTCTTTTTCCCCGTTGAGACTCATAGATCCGGTGAATCCGGGATTGGAGCTAGGTCTGGAAAGGACATATGGCAGAAGGCTCTCAACACAGCTGAGTGTAGGTTACATGAAAGATTTCTTTAATCTTTATGAGTATTTTAACGGATGGAGAGTTGCTGTGGAGGAGCGGATCTATCTGAACCCTGCGCGCGAAGGCAAAAAGTATCTGGCTATTGATGTGGTACATATGAATGTTGATTATGGAGACGATAGCTATTTCCAGACTGATACGACAAAGAACGCATCCTATTATACCGATACGTTTGATGTCAGCAGAAAAAGCTGGTCATTTAATATTAGAGCAGGTATAAAATATCCTTTTAAACGTTTTTTTATTGATCTGTCTGCTGGTCTGGGTGTTAAATACAGGATGACAGCAAGAAGCGGCTTTAACGAAGCTGGTGGCATTGAAAGAGAACCGAGGCATCCAAATGCACGTTTTGAGGCCAATAAAGAAGGTAATTTTCTAACTTTAAGTGTGCCTGCTAATGTTAGAGTCGGATATCGATTTTAAAACGATCTTTGGGATAACTATGGAATACATTTTTAGAAAAGCAACATTAGATGATTTGCCTCGGATATGGGCAATTCTCCAGAAGGCAATAGCACGGAGAAAAGAAGACGGAAGTGACCAGTGGCAGGATGGTTATCCAAATCCGGATGTGATTGAAAGAGATATAAGACAGGACGCTGGTTTCGTGATGGTCCACGGAGACACCATCGCCGGATATTTTGCCGTTCTGGTTAATGATGAGCCTGCTTACACCGAAATTGAAGGAAAGTGGTTAACTGATGGTGATTTCGTGGTGTTTCATCGCGTTGCAATTTCAGAGGATCATCTGGGCAAGGGACTTTCCAGGAAAATGTTGAGTTTTATTGAAGACTTCGCTATGGAAAACAAGATTAAAAGTGTTAAGGCAGATACCAATTTTGACAACGCAGCCATGCTGAATATTTTTGAGAAAGCCGGCTATGTATACTGCGGTGAAGTGTTTTTCAGAGGCAGTTCAAGAAAGGCTTACGAAAAGGTCCTTTAATATAAGGAGCAGGAATTAATCCTGCCACTCTTTCTGAACGTCTATTTTTACAGGCCCCAGTAAGCCGGATGCCCGTAAAGGTGATTCTTTCCCCGGGCCGGATATGGTCCAGGTTTTACGTTTCTCTTCGGATTGCCCGGCATCATAAACGAGCCTGTTAAACCAGGTACTTGTCACTTGTATGCTTAGTGCATTTTCACCCTCCTTAATAAAATCCTTCAGACTGATCAGGTATGGTGGCGCCCATAATCTGCCTAGTTCTTTACCGTTGAGTGTTATGGTTGCTGCCATATCAACTTTGCCAAGGTCAAGAATGTATTCAAGCCCAGATGTTGTTTTATCGATATTGAAGGTTGTTGTATAGGTTGCTGTGCCTGAAAATGCCTTACCTTCAGCTGAAATATCCAGGTCCTTCCAGGGCTTAAGGTTTGTTAGTTGTATAGATTCGGGAGCCCCCCACCCTGTTGGAAAGCTAAGCTTCCAGGAGCCGGATACCGGTAAGGAAGAAACTGTTTCTGTTGGCCTGAAGGCGGTTGCATTTGCTGTTGCTTTTTCCCTGAATACGACAAAGCATGAACCACCTTGTGGCAGATCCAGCTTAACACTTGTTCGCAATCCATTAGCCTTGCTTTCAGCAGGCTTGGAAGTTCCGGTAACGGGATCCCAAACTTCTACCCCTCCATTCGCACGAAAACTCAACTCACCTTTAAAACCCTGCCCTTTGGGCGCAGTTACAAAGTACCAGTCTGCTCCTTCGGCACGACGGTGCGACCACAATGCTCCGCTTCCTGTAACATCTGGCTTGATCATTAATGCAGCCAGTGCCTGTTCTATAGTCATCCCTGAAACCACATGACCCTTTCCTACCTTTTTTAAACCTTTGCCGGCACTTCCCCAGATATCTTTTACTGCCGCATGGAAACGCTGTCTCGCGGTGTCACCACCTGAGAGCGTGGCCAGCCCAACCGGGGCATTACCGATAATGGTTGCTCCGCTGCGCACGAATGATCTTATCTTTTCGAGCGTCTGTGGCAGCATGTGCGGTGCATCCGGCAACCAAAGCACCCGGTAACTGATTCCTTCGGGGGTGACCAGTAATCCATTTTCTACTTTGAGTCTGTTTAGCAGAACATCTGGATTGCAATAGTCGTATTTAAATCCTTCAGGAAAGGCAGCATTCTGATTGGGTTTGTGATCGATCTCGTCTCCAAGATACCATAGTACATCAGAAACCGGCTTACCTCTTTCTAGCAGGTAGGTACAACGCGACAGGTAATCTGTGAAATCGGGCATGTACTGCCACCAGGTTTGCCCCCTTAAAAATGGGGTGCCTATGCCTGCTCCAAAAGAGCTTCCCGGTGCCAGAAAAGGTGTTTGCGGGTTATGGGTATAGGTATGAAATACGAAATGGCTAATCCCTTGTATACTATTGATATTGGCAACTTCTTTGAGCATATCCAGGTGTTCATCCCAGCTGAGGGATATGTTTGTGAAGGCTTCTGCTGCAACACGTGGTTTTCCGTACATCCTTGCGGCTGAAGCAGTGGGTTTGATCGGTTTGAAATTTATGGAACCCACAAATCCTTCACTCATTGGCTGCCAGAACTCGCACATAGGTACATCTGCAAATTTGAAATATTCGAGTATATCTGCTGGAACGACATCTCCTGCTGAGGTTTCATAGCTAACTGACAGGCTATTTGCTTTTGCGAGCTCAGACATACGACCATAGTAATTATTAGTCATCAAGTCATTGAGGGTTTTCCTCCAGTCTGTAAGGAAGCGCGCGGTGGTTTCATGATCTTTGACCACATAGCCAAACAAAGCCGGAAGCCAATTGCGCAACTGATAGTTCGAAACACGCTTAAATTCCTGTTCCATATCCTGTGTCCAGCTCTGGGTATGGCATTCCCAGCTATCGATCAGCATGCCATTGAGGAGTCCTCCGGCAAGTGGCCCGTTTGATCCGGATAACCGGCCAATATAACCTGCGAAATGTGCATCTGCACCCAATTTGGAAAACTTATTTGCTTCCCATCCTGTTCCTTCTGCAGGTGCCGGCCCGTTTTGTTTTCCAGAATTGACATGGCCAAGACGCAGGATGGTCCAGTTTCCTTTAGGTGCCTGCCAGTTTAGTTTTCCATCTTTATCCATCTTCTCTGACAGATCCATGATCTGATCTGGCCGGATGAATGCTTCGGGCGATTGCTTTGGATTTTGGCCCTTGCGTTCTATACTCCTCAGCGTCCAGGCTGCTTCTGATTCCCAACTGTTTTTCCTTGCTGCAGAAAACAGTTGAAGTGAGCTCAGGGTCATGTGGTATTTGTTGGTAATAGAAATTCTATATTTTTTGATGCCGGCAAGTTCAGTGCAAGCGAATGTAATGGGCCGGTCGTCCTGCCAGTTTGATTGCGGCATTTCAGCACGCAGGATATCCTTCGTCTTTCCGTTCGGCATAATCCCCTGTATGGCTATCGTTACTCCCGGCTCATAAGATTGACCATGATTGAAGGCTTGGACACTTGAAAATTCAACGCTGCGTAGCGGAACTGCACCTGAAAAGCTGACTTCTACCCAATAGGGCTTATCAGGAGCGGCCGGCGACAAATGTATAGGCTCTTTAGCGGTTCCGGAAAAATATGAATCCCATGTAAAATCGGTATTGCTTTTAATGGATGCAGGTACGAGTGGCTTACCGGTATCTCCTGCTGGTGTCGGGAAGGCAAGAACTGTTACATCTCTATAGTCGCGCCATGGTTCATTATTTGGTTCTGGTACCGGCAATATCTGGCTGATGAGCTTCCCACCGGCTACGTCGGTTCTGTTCCAGGTGAGGTTGCGCATCGCATTTTCTGGCGTAATCCAGGGACCTCCGGATGTGGCCCATCCCGGACAGTTGTTCATAGAAAACCTTAATCCTAAACGGCGGCATTCCTCAGCAGTATGTTTTACCGCGTCATCCCAATTGGCACTGAGACTGGTAATCTGAGGGCTTACTCCCGGCCAGGGGCCTCCAAACTGTCCGTGAAATAATTGAATGCCTGATATGCCGGCCTTTGCAATAGCCTCCAGGTCTTTGGTAATTCCTTCTTTTGACACATTGCCGCCAATATAGTGGAACCAGGTTTCCGGATGGTAGACTTTTGAGGGTTTAAGAAAAGAGACCTCATCGTGCTTGCCGAACGGACTATTGATTTCCTGTTGGGAAGGTACGAAAGGCACCCTGGATACCTGGGCGTTTGTAATAATTGGGCTGGTTACTGAAAGAAATATGCCCAGAAAAAAAGATTTGGATAGGTAATTATATTTCACGCTGTTCGCTGCAGATTGTTCGGTTATACGTTTGGTTAAAATCAAAATGAAGTTAATGAAGATTAGCGTTGTAACCGTCCTGCACTGTCGGCTTTGGATAAACAAGACAGGTCGATTTTTAGCTCTTCGCTACGCGGCTCTGAGTCAGTAATTTTGAATTGTTGATGTAAAACTGATCAAAATACCTATTTTGTGATATTGATATCAAACTATAAATGGACAAAATAATTTAGATCTAACCCTACTTTATGAATATTAGAAAAAGTATCCTTGTTGCAGTTACCTCAGTATTTGGTATATTGATTTCGCTGCCATCCATTGCTCAGG
>DATFQH010000375.1:0-6327 GCA_035264385.1 Pedobacter sp. | reverse complement strand
TACCCAGGGTATAACTTTACCTGCATTGCGCGCACAAATATTTTATTTTCTGCTGACCATGATGCCCAGCAGCGCCAGTATAACAAAAAACGCATTAAACCATAAATGTTGCTGCCAGGTGAGTTTGGCTAAAATTCCACCACAACTGCATGGTAATTCACTTTTTGACAGAAACAGGTACATTATATAAAGCAAAAAGGCGATCATCACAAATAAGGAAACTTTTAGCCCGTGTCGCCTTGTCTTGGGAACGATCAGTAGCAAGCTAACAGCGAACTCAACCAATGGCACCGTGTAAGCGATAAAGCCAGAGTAACCGCCGATCAGCGGATAACGAATCAGTACAGCTTCAAACGCTTTGGTATCAGCAAGTTTGCTTGAACCCGTGTAAATAAACAGTGCAACAAACAGATAGCAAATGAAGTCAAAGATGACCAGTCTGAGGCTTGCCGTTAATACTGGCGATTGCCGATTTCTTAGATTTGTTCCCAAGGTACAAAGTGAGTTAAGATTATTAACAAAAGGGTTGATTGACTCAAATTTCCGGTGATAACCACCAGAAGTTATTCTTCGCAGGAATATTTTCCATCTATAATTTGAGTATCGTTAAGAACCACGGAATCGATTAGTTAGATTCCATTTCGCTTTTAGCTCACAATATTTCGACCGGTGCATATAAAGGAAGGAAGCTCCAACTATGTTTGGCAGCAGATTTACTGGAAAGGCCGATGCAAACTCTTCAAACCGCTGCTCATTCTTCAGGCTGATCAGTCTGCTTCGCTGTTGATCCAGTAACAGGTCTTTAAGCAATATTCTTTCTCTGAGTTCGCTTGTTTCCGAAAATTGCTTCAAAAATATTTTATAGTCATTGTGCAAAATCCGCTGGAGTTTTACATGGCCTATAGCTGTTAATTTCACAGCAGAAGACTTCTGCTGTGAAAAACTATCAAAATCCGTAAAGACCGTTTCCGGTAAATATATCTTGACAACAACCTCTTTTCCATTGCTGTCAAAAATGGAAGCAACCACAATTCCAGAAAGCAGGAACCAAATATTTCCGCACCGCGCCGGCGGATCTAGCAGCCCCTGCTTATGCACCGCCAGTTGGTCTTGAACGACTTTAGAAAGAGCAACTACAAAAGAACTGGTAAGTGGAACCTGAAGATCCAGGTAGCTTACAAGCCTATCAATGTCGGTATGCTCTGAAGAAAATGGCGTCATCATCTGCTGTAATTGCGCACTCCAAACTGTTCATCCAGCCAGTTGATCATTAGAGAAAGCTTATCATGCACTTTAAGTACAGTAGCGAATTCAATGGTGGTGGAAAGCTTGAGCATATTCGAGGATGAAATAAACTGGGCCTTATCTGTATAGAAATGCTGCGCGACGAAATTGTACACCTCACCGATTTGTTCCTTCAAAATGAGGCCCACTTCCATCTGAATCCTGAAAAACAGGGCGAGCTGGGGAACAGTCATATCCATTAAGATCCGGAATGCCTGTTCGACGCTGATTTTATCCGATGCGGCTGCACGGCGAATCTCCATAAGGTTAAACAAAGCCTGCTCCCGTTCTTCAAAATACAGTTCCAGGTTCCTAACAAGAGAACTCTTGGCAGGATGAAGTTTGGGGCCCGCCATCTGTACCTTGAGTAAATCCATTTTCCATTCCAAAAGCCGTTCCTGCTGCTGATGAAGTCCGTGAACCTCCAGTAAATACTTGTCAAGTTGGTTGATGTGATACAGGTAAAAATCGGACTGATTGAAATCCATCTTCAAGAGTATCAGCATAACCGACGCCTCATCCAGAACGTCCTCCGCATGGATGCAGTAATAAAGTCTATGGATATAAGCAACATCATTGTTAGAGGGGTGATAACCGATCAGGTTTTTCAGTCCCCCGGTAATGATCCCGCATAAGTCACCAGAAATGCCACGCTCACGGAGTAAGTTTTTCAGTTTATGCAGATATACCCTTAATCCGGGCAAACGTTCTTTCATCCTAAAATTGGTGAGCTTAAGATCTTTGTTAAAGTAATCAGGGAACTGCCTTTCGGCTTCATCTAGTAGACCGTCAATAAAGGAAAGCGCATAGAGATAGGTATTCTTAATTTTACCTGCGTACCTGTGGTGCTGCCATTTTCTTTTCTCGCGGAATAAATAAGCATTCAGCAGATCGCTGATAAATATGAGCTGCTCCTGAACCGAAGAAAACCAAATCTTCTTCTCAGCCTCGGAAGAGGTGCCCAGCAGCACTTCCACCAGGTCTGAACGGAAGTCTTTGCCTGCTACCTTAAAAAAGGTTCTGCAATTGGTGAAATCATGGTTAGTTAAAGTTTTACAGACCAGCGTCTCAGGCTCAAGCGAGCCCGTTGTAAACACATATAGCCTTTTTAAAACATCTGTCATTTAGGGGATGGTTGAATGCTTTTGGTAAAAGTATGTTCGCATTTGATGCAAACTCTTGGAAGATAATGGTCCGTAACAACTGAGGCCCACCCTAGCCGGGTAAGCAATTGCTGTTGGATATTTTCAACCCCTCAAATCCGGAATGAGCGTCTAGATCATCCGGAGATGAAAAGATTGATTGGAGGGAATACCGGTAAGTAAAATTTACCTGCCCCGGCCTTGGGGATAATCAGCAGATCCATAGTCAGGCGCTGCCAGCTCCGCTGAGGGCAACCAGCGCGTAAACGTTTTCCCCCCTAAACTTGTCGTTGGGTCCTGAGCGTTTGCCAATTGTGAATTTTCGATTTCAAACACCAGCTGGGGTTCGATAATACATCCTTTTCTGCCTTGATTTTTCATGTTTTTTTCGGAAAATTACCTCAGATATCTCTTTAGTGTAATTTTGTTATACGAAAGCGACATATTTTTATATAAAAACCATAAATTGCTCCGATCATTCCCCCTATTATGAAATTACCGCCTCGTCTGAAACCCCTGGTCAGACATCTTGCTTTTATAGCCGCCTATTTTTTTTATGAAGCCGGTATGCTGTACGCTTACACGGGAGAAATCATATATTTTTGGGATGCCTTCTGGCATCTGGCCGTAAACCTTTGCCTGTTTTATGCCAATGCGCATATCATTCTCAGGTATGCAAATCACTTCACCAGCGCCCTGCAGCGCATAACTGCGCTATCGCTGTTTATTGTGTGCGAGTTCCTCATCTTTTCCAGTATAAAGTATTTCATGAGCTTTTTGTATGTAGAACTGGAAATCAGCGTCACCAGGCCCTATGAAACTTTCCGTGATTTCTTTCGGGATACCCTTTGGAGGTTTATTTACATATGCGGACTGAGTTTCGCCTACTGGCTGGCGATGAGCTCCGGCAAAAAACAACGGGAGCTGGCCAGATTAGAACAGGCCAGACTCCAGGATCTGGCCGACAAAGAGATTGCCAAAAGAGAATTTGTAACCGTAGAAAACGCCTACTTGAAATCTCAGATCAACTCACATTTTCTTTTCAATACACTGACTTATCTGCACAGCGCGGTAAGAGAGACAAACAATGATGCCAGTGAAACCATCTTAAATCTCGCCAGCATCCTGAGGTATAGCATGAATACCAAATCCGGAGATAAAGTCAGCTTAACCGAGGAACTGCAACACATCCGGAATGTTTTCAATATTAGCAGCCTTAAAGCTTCCGGTTCCCTGCAGCTGAACTTCTCAGTCAGCGGGGACGCTGAAGGACTACAGATTATCCCACTTGTCCTTGTAACCCTTTCAGAAAACATGCTTAAGTACGCAGATCTGAAAGATCCAGAGAACCCGGCAAGCTTCCACTGCGGGATTATTGGGGAGGAGCTTTGTATATCAATTTCCAATAAAAAGCGCAAAGCGCATTCGCTACTGGGATATGGCATCGGCGTAAAAAACACTCAAGAGCGATTAGCCCGCGCCTATCCCGGAACATATCGTATGGAAATTAACCAATCTGAAACCCATTACCATCTGAAACTTAACATACAACTGAATGAAACCCTATAAGACCGTTATTGTAGATGACGAAGCCCATGCCCTCTCGACGCTAAGCTCCTATATTGAAAAGACACCAACTCTAAGTCTGAATGGCATTTATGAAAACCCCCTGGATGCCCTGGAAACATTATCCGGAGCAAATCCGCCGGACATCGCCTTTCTGGATATTGATATGCCGGAGCTTTCCGGTCTGGAACTGGCCAACTTGGCTTCAAGTAAAATCAAAATTGTTTTTATATCAGCATACCCTCAATTTACCCTGCAGGCCTTCAATGTATTTGCCGCCGGTTATCTTTTGAAGCCTTACTCCTTTGAAACCTTTTATAAACTGGTCCAGAAAATTTGTCCCCCACCTGATCCCCTGCCGAACAGCAGCACCAAGCCCGTATTTTTTAAAGCCAATGTAAAAGGCAAGTACATTCGGTTGATGAGCGATGCAATCATCTACATTGAAGCGATGCTCAATTATGTCAAAATCTATACCCAGAAAGATGATCGGCCGGTCGTCATCTACCTGTCAATGAAAGAAGCAGAATCGAAATTAGGAAATACCTTCCTGGTCAGGGTTAGCCGCTCCTTCATTGTAAACACTGCTGACATCGAGTCGGTAAACGCCAATACCATAACAATGGTAAACGGCAAGCAGATCCGCATCGGTCAATTGTATAAAAGTGATTTTTATAAATATTTGAATTCAAACAGCATGAGCTGATGATAGTCTCTAAATGCATGAGCTGCGTTTCTGTTTTTCACGCGAAGAAAGTGACCGGTAATACTTGGCAAGATAATAATAGGTGTTCATTTCCAAATCAGCATCACCTCCGGCATTCAGCCTGTTCAGATGCATATGAATCAAATCCGCGGCAAGCGTTGCATAACGTTCAGGGCTCAGCAGATGCCGCAGTTTGAATACCTCATCACTCGCCGCCGATAGCTTTTTCTGTTTATTTGCAAGCATCTTTTGAGAGTGATGAGCGGGATCACCTGCCGCCTGTTCGAAAGCTTTTTTATTCTGCCGGTAGAAGTTATCACAATTCACGGACTCGCGAAATTCAATTGGCTCACAAAGATGCCCAGCGAAAGACAGCCGCAGGCTCAACTCCGGAAAAAAAGTCTCCGCTAACCCCGCCACTGAACTAAAACTCAGCAACCTGATATCAACACCACTCCGGAACATTTGAATAGCTGAAAGTACAAACTCACTGCTCGCCTGAAAAACCTGTTCGGCCAGATTCATGTCCATAATGTCATAACGGGATAACTCCGGCTGGTAACAACCGATGGTGAAATCGGAAACCAGCCCACTCCGGATAAACTCCTGTACAATTTCATTCATTTCCGAATTCACCAACGCTGCATATCGTTCATCAATTCTAAACCGCAGTCTCAGGTGAGGGCCTGGATCCGCATAGCGGACAAAAAACCAGCAACGGATGATTTTAAGCTTTTTGAATTTACATAAAAACCCGTTAAAAGCATCGCTTTGCAACAGCATATTGATGCTTTGGGTATGTCCATAGATTTTATAATAAACCCATTCCTGTCCGGGCAGATAAATAGCATCCTTGTGATCATGAACGACCTTGGGTGTGACTTCCAGTTCCTTGTAAACTGCGTGTTTATTGAGCAGAAATGCCAGATACTGTCCAACATACTTTTTGCCATCAGCATTCAGGATTTGGTTATTTCCCTCAGGCATGAAAAATTCGGTAAGCACGATCTTTTTCCGTTTGGAGATGATGCTCAGAAAATAGGAAATCGACTCATCGCATGCCATATCGAACATCAGTTCCCTGTCACCTTCAGTAAGAGAAAAATGACGCGCAAGACCACATTTAAAAGCAATGCTTTTGAAGTACTCATAGCCGCCATTATTCAACAGATCTTCAAGGGTATCTTCCTCCCATATCCACCGTGCAGGCGAGAGTATAACATTTTGGAACATAAACCTGGGATAAAAATTCAGCCCCGGTACAAACGCTTGGGGGTCAAAAGAAAAATCATGCTTGAGATGCTGATATTGCATATCCCCAAGAAACTGCATCAGTGGCAAATTACTAAGGCGATAATTGTAGGCGCTGGCCAGACGCGGAATAACAACTTTATGGAGAACTTTGGATCTCAGCACAACTTTTCCCAAGACAACCTGAATGCTGAGGTCGCTCAGTTTAATTATCCTTTGCTGCGGTAAGCTGGAATTTATTAGCACAGGAATTTCATAGTCTCTCAGGTGAGAGCGGATACTGATATTATCGGTTTTGCTACCATCAAGAGCAGTTATTTCTGCAAAAATAACCTCAGGATTCATCTGCTGTTCGAATTCCGTGATCGCCGTAAGTTC
>DATFQH010000374.1:0-6171 GCA_035264385.1 Pedobacter sp. | reverse complement strand
AAGACTTATGTTTCAGATAATAACTTGAAACCTCAGGCTACAGCATCTGGCTTGCAGTATGTGATCAGTGCGCCGGGTAATGCTGAAAGACCTGTTCAGGGTGATACCATTATGCTGAACTATACCGGTAAATTGCTGACTAAAAAAGCAAATGGTAAAGAATCTATATTCGATACTTCTGTAGAGAAGATCGCCAGAGACGCCGGTATCATTAATCCGATGGCGAAATATGGCCCGCGTGCGTTTGTTATGGGAAGTGCAATACCAGGTTTTGAAGAAGGTTACCAGCTTGTTGGTAAGGGCGGGAAGGTTTTGTGTATCATTCCTTCTAAATTAGGTTACGGTGAAGGTGGTGAGCCTAGAGCAAAGATTTCACCTTATTCTCCGCTTGCATTTGAAATTGAAGTTGTAGACATTAAAAAACCAGGTGCGCCGGTAACAGCCGCAGTGCCTGCCGCTCCGGTAAAAAAATAAGATTGCTCCGGGTGTAATACCAAAGCAATTAATGAATGAACCCTGTATGGCCTTTGTGCCATACAGGGTTTTTTCATTATCTTTGATTATGCTAACTGACACCCATACACATCTGTATTATGAAACAGATGCTGAAAAACTGTCCTTGCTGATGCAGCGTTGTTTTGACAATAAAATAGACAGACTTTTTCTTCCGAATGTTGATCTGGCCTCTATTGCTCAGATAGATAGCCTGGTCAGTAAATATCCTGAACATTGTTTTGCTATGGCCGGCCTACATCCCTGTGAGGTAAAGGAAGGCTATGAGCTGGTTCTGGATGAAATATGTGAAAGCATTGCAGACCGGCAGATCTACGCGATTGGTGAGATCGGTATAGATCTGTATTGGGACAAAACTACATTGGAGATCCAAAAAAATGCATTCAAAGAACAGATCAATTGGGCGAAGGACCTTGACCTGCCGATTGTGATCCATTGCCGCGAAGCCTTTGATGAGATATTTGAAGTGCTCGAGGCAGAAAAAGATGAGCAGCTGCGCGGAATCTTTCATTGCTTTACCGGGAATCTTGATCAGGCATTGCAGGCCATAGAACTTGGTTTCTACCTGGGAATAGGAGGGGTAGTTACTTATAAAAAATCAGGATTGGACGAAGTATTGAAGCATATTCCGCTTTCTAAGATTGTGCTCGAAACAGATGCGCCTTATTTGGCTCCCGTTCCTCATCGGGGGAAGCCCAATGAAAGCAGTTACCTTGTGCATATTGCAGAAAAGCTTTCAGAGATATATGGGCTGAGCCTCGAAGAAATCGCTTCAGTAACTACCGCCAACGCTATGAATATCTTTAAAATATAGTAATGACGAATATACTTATTATCTATACGGGCGGGACGATCGGGATGGTTAATGATCCCAAGACGGGTTCTTTAGTGCCATTTGATTTTAAGCAGATCAGGCAGAACGTACCTGAACTCGATCGTCTTGATTATAATCTTGATGTTCACTCTTTTGATCCTATCCTGGATTCGTCCAATATGACACCCGAGATATGGGCTAGTATCGCTATGCTCATCCAGAAAAGATATCAGGAATTTGATGGCTTTGTAATCCTGCATGGCTCAGATACGATGGCATTCACCGCGTCGGCCCTCAGCTTTATGCTGGAAAACCTGGACAAGCCTGTAGTACTTACAGGTTCTCAGCTTCCGATAGGTGAAATAAGGACAGATGCCAAAGAAAATTTGATTACTGCACTTGAGATTGCAGCAACGCGGCAGGATGGAAGAGCCATGGTCCCGGAGGTGTGTATTTACTTCGATTATCAGTTATTCAGAGGAAACAGAGCGATAAAATACAATTCTGAAAAATTCGAAGCCTTCCGCTCACCCAATTATCCGATACTGGCTGAAGCCGGAGTGACTTTGTCTTTTTTCAACAATTACATCCTCCCACAACCAGGTAAGGCACTCAAGGTTCATCTGCATTACAATCCAAATATTGGCGTGCTTAAGCTGTATCCCGGCATATCTGCCCTTGCTGTAAAGGCAATTACACGTTCTTCTGTTGACGCAATTGTGATGGAGACGTTTGGGTCGGGCAATACCAGTACTGCGGCATGGTTTACCGACTGTTTGCGGGAAGCCATAGACCATGGAAAGATGATTATCGACATTACGCAGTGCCAGCGCGGCTCTGTGGAACTGGGCATGTATGAAACCAGTAAAAAATTGCAGCAAATGGGTGTAGTAAGTGGGTACGACATGACTTTTGAAGCGGCGACGACTAAGCTGATGTACCTGATGGGACAAGGCTTGGATCAGAAACAAGTAGCGGCAATGATGGAACAATCACTGCGGGGGGAATTGACGATATGATCATAGAACAGATTTACACAGGCTGCCTGGCGGAAGCGGCGTACTATATTGAAAGCAAGGGAGAAGCCGCCATTATAGACCCGTTAAGGGAAGTAGCTCCATACCTAAGAAAAGCGGACAGGGCAAATGCCCGGATCAAATATATTTTTGAAACTCATTTTCATGCAGATTTTGTGTCCGGTCATATTGATCTCGCAGAGAAGTCCGGTGCAGACATCGTCTATGGCCCAACGGCAAAGACCTCCTTCAAGTCGCACGTAGCCACCGATGGTGAACAGTTTCAGATCGGTGAACTGAGCATTACTGCGCTCCATACTCCGGGCCATACACCCGAATCTACGACTTACCTGCTTAAGGATAAAGACGGCAAACCCTACTGTATATTTACGGGAGACACTTTATTTATAGGTGACGTAGGCCGCCCGGATCTGGCTCAGAAAGGTGACTTGACCATTGAGGATATGGCTTCTGCATTATATGATTCCCTGCATAACAAAATAATGACACTTCCGGATGAAATTTTAGTATACCCGGCCCACGGAGCAGGATCGGCATGTGGCAAAAGTATGAGCAAGGAAACCTTTGATACGCTGGGTCATCAAAAAGCTGTCAATTATGCGTTGAAGGCCGCTACAAAGGAACAATTCATAGCCGAAGTAACTGAAGGTATTTTGCCTCCGCCACAATATTTTGCAAAGAATGCCGCTATGAATAAAAACGGCTATGAAAGTTTTGATGAGGTTTACGACAAAGGGCTTACGCCTTTAGAGCCGGAAGATTTTGAAAGAATGGCTAACCTCAGCGGGGCGCTGATATTGGATACAAGGCCTCCCGATGAATTTGCTAAGGGTTTTATTCCTTCTGCTGTAAATATTGGACTGAACGGGCAATTTGCTCCATGGGTTGGTGCATTGATCACAGACCTTAAGCAGCCGCTGCTGCTCGTAGTTGAGCAGGGAAAAGAGGAAGAAGCCATAACAAGACTGTCCAGAGTGGGCTACGACAATACGATCGGTTATCTGAAAGGAGGCATTTCCGGCTGGGTATCTTCAGGAAAAGACATTGATACCATACAATCTGTATCTGCCGCTGAATTTGAAGAAATTGCTGCCGATGGGAATATCGATGTACTGGACGTCAGGAAACCGGGGGAATATGAGGCTGAACACCTGGAAATTACACTGGCAAGACCGCTGGACTATATCAATGACTGGACAAACGAAATAGACACCACAAAGACTTATTATATACATTGCGCCGGAGGCTATCGGTCCATGATCGCAGCTTCTATACTAAAGGCAAGAGGCGTAGAAAATGTCGTCGATATTGCAGGCGGATATGGGGAATTGAAAAACACGGGACTTATCCGCACAGATTTTTCATGCCCTTCTAAAGCCATGAAAATCTGAGAAATTTAATTTATGTTTGCACACACATTTTTAACCTGAATGCCGGGAATAGATCAGATAAAACTACCGATTGCTGCAGATATTGATGCCTTTGAATCAAAGTTTAAAGACTCGATGCACAGCGACGCACCGTTACTCGACAGGATTACACATTATATAGTAAAGAGAAAGGGCAAGCAGATCAGACCGATGTTTGTTTTCTTCGCTGCGAAACTGTGCGGCGGGATCATTGAATCCACGCACAGAGGTGCCGCCCTGGTAGAGCTTCTGCATACGGCGACATTAGTGCATGATGATGTAGTTGACAATGCCTATGAGCGCAGGGGTTTCTTCTCTATAAATGCTTTATGGAAAAATAAGATTGCTGTTTTGGTGGGAGATTACCTGCTGGCCAAAGGCCTGTTGCTGTCTGTAAACAATGGTGAATTCAGATTGCTTCAAATCGTTTCGGAAGCAGTGAAACAGATGAGTGAAGGAGAATTGCTGCAAATTGAAAAAGTAAGGAGAATGGACATTAGTGAATCGCTTTACTTTGACGTAATCCGCCAGAAGACAGCTTCGCTGATTGCATCCTGCTGTGCCTGTGGCGCGGCCTCTGCCGGTGCGGATGAAGAAACAGTAGAGAAGATGCGTCTGTTTGGGGAAAAGGTTGGAATAGCTTTCCAGATTAAGGACGATACGTTTGATTTTGGTACCGATGACGTTGGGAAGCCGTTGGGAATCGACATTAAGGAAAAGAAGGTAACCCTACCGCTGATCTATGCCCTGAACCGCTGCGACAAGGCAGAAAAGAAGCGAATAATCAGTCTGGTAAAGAACCATCAGGATGATCCGGTAAAGATTCAGCAAATCATCGATTTTGTTAATGCAAATGAGGGTGTGCATTATGCCAATGAAAAAATGATGCAATACCAGCAGGAAGCATTCGATATTTTGCACAGCTTTGAGCCCGGAGATGCGAGAACAGGGTTGGAGCAACTGGTGCGCTACACAACAGAACGTAAAAAATAAAGCTATGAAATTTCTTGTATCCTTAACATTGCTCATGGTATTTATCGGTGGTAGAATCTCCGCGCAGGATGATTTCAGCCATGTATTTGGTCAGATAAATAAAGAGGTGCAGGAAAGTTCAAAAGCATATGTCAATTTAAAACAGGCCACAGAAAGTATAGGGCACAGGTTAACAGGCTCTGGCAATGGTGTGAAAGCAGAAGCCTACGCGTATGATCTTTTACGTTCTTATGGTTACGATGTAAAGTTTCAGCCTTTCGAAGTTGAAAGCTGGAGCCGTCTTACCAATGAAACAAAGGTAGGGGACAATACAGATGCACTGACCAAAATCACTTCAGTTACTTTGGCACATTCTCCTGTAAAAGCAAATGTCGTGGCCGAAATTGCTGATCTGGGCAATGGACTGGAAGGAGATTACCAAAAAGATGCAGGTAATGTAAAAGGAAAAATAGCATTGGTTTACCTGGGGGTTCTCCCCGGCTCTACGGAAGGCACGCAATCACTGCACAGGTCAGAGAAGGCTGCCATTGCCACAAAGTACGGGGCGATAGGCATCATCATCATAAACACAGTTAAAAGCGGGGTGCTGCTTACGGGCACAGCATCGGTTACCGGCAAACTGATCCCCATTCCTGCGGTTTGTATAGGACTTGAGAATGGAATGAGGATTAAGGAAAAGCTCAAAGTCCAAAGACAATTTGCCAGCCTGAACATGACAAATTTCTCAGGCCTGATCAGGGCCAGAAATGTTATCGCCAGCCTGAAGGGAACCATAACGCCGAATGAAAAAATTGTTATTGGCGGGCATCTGGACAGTTGGGACCTCGCAACTGGCGCCATCGATAATGGAATTGGCTCTTTTGCGGTAATCGATATGGCCAGAACATTTAAAGCACTTAATTTATCAGGCGGCCGCAGCATTGAATTCGTGTTGTTTATGGGAGAAGAGCAGGGATTGCTGGGTTCTAAGGCTTATGTTGAGGATGCAATACAAAATGGTACTTTGGATCAGGTTAAATTTATGCTCAATTACGACATGACGAACGATCCGAAAGGATTCTCCTCAAGCAGAAAAGAAATGAAGGTACTACTTGCAGAATGGGGAGCAGCCATCAGCAAAATAGACACGGGTTTTAAAAATACTTTTCTCTCCGGAGCATGGCTGCACAGCGATCATCAGCCATTTATGCTACATGGCATTCCTATTGGTGGCGGAGCAGGCGGGCAACTTCCCAATAACTCAGGCCCGTATTATCATTCTGATGGTGATGTTTTCAAACTGGTTGATGAGCAGGGTTTAAAAAATACAGTGCGCTATAGTGCAATGCTTACCTATGCCCTGGCCAACACCATTACCTTACCTGTAACCCGCCAATCTGAAGAGCAGCTTAAAAGTTTCCTGCAG
>DATFQH010000373.1:0-12269 GCA_035264385.1 Pedobacter sp. | reverse complement strand
TTACCCAGCGTACTTACATTCAATGTATTATTGTTATTCGCATTGTTAGATATTGCAATATTGGCAGCGATACCATTAGTACTTGTTGCATTCAACCCCGTACCCGTGTTACTATTGGCATATACACCATAACCACCTGCCGAAGAATTTCCATAAACACCAAGGCCGTTAGGCGTTACCCCATATACACCCCAGCCACTACCATCCTGTGAACCCCAGATTCCAATACCCAAGCCTCCAGTACCACTATTTATTCCTCTTACAGCCGACGAAAATCCGCCGGGAGCAATATTCGTTACAATTCCTCTTATCGCAGCTATGCTTGAAGTTGTAGTATTGTTGATTCCTTCAACCGATGTTCCGTCACCATCATTGGTCAGAGAAAATAACGTTGCAGCATTATTTTCAGTTGCCGCAAAAGGCAATACAAAACCACCGCCACCGATAGGAGAAGGAGCCCATGCTACGCCATTAAATTTCAGTACATCGTTCAGTGCAGGTGCCGCATTTAAAACCGGTCTGGTTTGAAGCTGGGCTACAACCGGGTTTGGATAAGTTCCGGACAAATCCCCGCCGGCAGGCGAAGCGTTAATGTTTCCCGGGATACCCTGAATACCCTGTGGTCCGGGAATACCCATGGGGCCTATTGCACCTGCGGGGCCAACAGGACCGGCGTCTCCCGTATCTCCCTTAACTCCCTGTATACCTTGTGCACCCACAGGTCCAACCGGACCAACATCTCCCTGATCACCTTTTACACCTTGTGCACCAACATCTCCCTTGTCTCCTTCAACACCCTGAATACCTTGAGCGCCCACATTGCCCTGGTCCCCTTTATCCCCTTTAACGCCCTGAATACCTTGCGCGCCTATCGGACCAACAGGGCCCGTGTTACCAATATCACCTTTATCGCCTTTGTTCCCCGTATCACCTTTTAAACCCTGCACACCTTGTGCCCCAGCGGGGCCAGTACCACCCACGTTACCAATATCTCCTTTATCTCCCTTGTCGCCTTTTATACCCTGTATACCTTGGGTACCCTGAGGACCAGTAGCACCCTGCGGTCCGGGATTCCCGGAAGCAGCATACAATGCAAAAGGCACACTCATTAACTGTGTACTGCCCAATGCTACATAAGAACCGCCACCAAGCGCAATCTCTACTTTAGCATACTGATTTACATTCTGCCAGGGGATGGCAGCGAAAGTTCCAGTGCCCGGAGTACCTTTACCAATCTGTAAGGTAAACAAGCCCAAAGCATTGGTATTCAGAGAATGTTCCTCCATATATTGCACAGATCCGTTATTGGAACCACCCAATATGGAGATTTTAACTTTGATGGACTGATTCGATAAGACAGTCCCATTGGTATTTCTGGCAACTCCCTGATAATTGATACCGGAGAAGCCACTTTGCCCAAAAGCCATGTGGCAGGACATGAGTGCAATAAAGAGGGTTAATATAGTTTTTATTGATTTCATAATCGTAAAGATTTATGGTATAAGAGTTAGGTTAATATTTAGATAATTACATTCCGCCAGGTGTAAAGCTGAGGGTAAAGTGCATAGTATTCTTCATGACAAATCTTTCTGAAGTAGGGAAGATATAGCTCATATCTATCCTTACAGGATTGATGTTGAACCCGAGGCCTGCTGCAAAATGCTGCCGGTTGCCCTTACTGGGGTCTTCATAAAAATACCCTGTTCTTAAAAAGAAAGAATTGAAATAAGAAAATTCCAGACCACCTGCTATGGTAAATTCAGAGAACTCTTCTCTAAAGCCACCTGGAGCATCAAAAAAAGAAGTAAAAAGCGCACTCGTAACACTTCTGTTCGGATCCTTACCTTTTTCAATCTCATCTGTAAGATTGCCCATGCCATCTTTTTTATATCGGGGTGGGGTAGGTGCCATTAACTTATTTACATCCACTAACAATGTAAGTCTGTTTTCAGGAGTAGAATATAAAGCATAACCTCCGCCAACTCTAAGATTCATAGGCAGAAAGGTGGTTGTCTGCTCACTATATTTGAGCTTGGTACCCAGATTGGTCAACGCAACACCCCAATTATAACGGCGGCTGTACTCACCATCTTCCGATTTATTGTCCGAATAAATGGCAACATCAGCAGCAAAGGCATCTGTTCTTTTCAGTAATAAATTATTGTAAGTTCCCGAACCTATATCACTCTGGAAATAGCGCCCGGTCATCGCCATAGCAAAGCTCTCACCAAATTTACGTGCATAAGTCAGGTCCAGGGAAAACTCACTTGCATTATACTGTTCTAATAGCGTGCCTGCCTCATCTCTGAAGTTTACCGCTCCCAGATCGAGGTATTTGATCGAAACACCAATGGCTTGTCGGCCTTCCAATTGCCGGTAAGCAGAAATATAGCCCAGATGAGACTCCCTGGTCAATTCCCTCATCCATGGCGTATAAGATGCGCTTATGCTCATTTTTGGTCCGAATGGGAGTTTAGCTGCATTGATAAACATAGAATTGGCATCTACCGGCAATCCTGTTCCTGCCTCTGCAACACCGCCATTTCTGGCATCAGGACTTAACAAAAGAAAGCCTGCCCCGGTATTTACCACCGTATTATCTTGTTGTGCAGCGCTTTTCTGGTACCCACATACCAGGCAGGCCAGCAGGCCCGCAACGAGGTAAATGTTATGTTTCATAAGCTTATTGAATTACCAGTTTTTCTGAATACCTGCGGCTTCCCGCCTGCAATACCACATAATAAAGCCCCGAAGCGAAACCGGAAATAGGAAAGTTGTACTTAACTTTTCCGGCCAGCAGGTTGACAGAAACACTTTTTATCGTCTGACCCGCATTATTTACCAGTTGCATAACCACCGCACCATCCTTAATCAGGTCAAACTCCAGGTTCGTAGATCCCGATGCCGGATTAGGATAAACAATAAAACTGTTTATAAATGCAATTTCAGGAGCGGTTTCGTTACCAGCTATCTCAGGTTGCTGGAATCCCTGCGTAACGAGCAAGGGAGAATTGGCTATTGCATCGATGAGAACCTCGCCGATTGTGTATTGTACAATAGTGTTATTGATTTGTGCTGATCCTCCCGTACTGGCTACTACAGATCTCTGGAGTTCAACTTGCTGGGCAGTGGCGCCGGCAGAGATACCTAGCATACCCAATAATGGTATAAGTCTTCTTTTCATAGGGAGAGGTGTTTTAGATAACCAATCCTAAATTAGATAAAAGCAGGAATGTTATATACCAACAATCATTGTAAGACGGGATACAGTTAGTGAAATGAGGAGTCCATTCATTGAACTGTATTCCGGTGATAATCACAATTCCTGACCGGGCAGCGCCAGATGAATCCATTTCAATACTGATCTTGCTGCAACATATTTATGATATTGCCCGATTTAATTGAGATAATCCTATCTTTCGATTCAGAAAAACCAAACTTAAACCTCACAATGAAAAAGCATTTCATAATGTTCATTACATTATGCCTTTGTTTACAGGCATTTAATGCTAAATCCCAAAACAATTACTTTATAGATGGCTATCACGGTGGCATCTGGGGCCATTATCCGTCAGGCTACACCACTTTTATCAGTGATATGCTGGACAAAAATCCGTTTTGGAAGCTGAATCTGGAGATCGAACCGATAACCTGGGACTATGCAAAAGACAATGATGCAGCAGGATACGAAAGACTGAAACAATATGCAAGAGACCAGTCCACAGGCGGACGTATCGAATTTGTAAATCCAGGATACGGACAAAGCTACCTCTTTAATGTGCAAGGAGAATCCATCATTAGACAACTGGATCTTGGCATAAAGAAAATTCATGAACATTTCCCTGAAGCAACCTTCGTTACATACTCGTCTGAAGAACCCTGCTTTACCAGTGCCTTACCTCAGATCTTAAAATCATTTGGCTACAAATACGCATCTCTAAAAAATCCAAATACCTGCTGGGGTGGATATACCAGTGCGTATGGAGGTGAGGTGATCAACTGGACCGGGCCAGACGGTTCCAAATTACTTACCGTACCCAGATACGAAACAGAAAGTCTGCTCAAGGGATCAACCTGGCAAACCATAGCCTGGAACAATTCAAAGGATTACCTGCAAGGAGCCAGATCTCAGGGCATACAAAACCCGGTCGGCATGTGCATTCAGGATGCAGGCTGGAAAAACGGCCCCTGGCTCGGACAACCCAAGAATTTTGAATACCAGACCTGGAAAAATTACATGGCCAATATTGCAAATAAGCAACAGGTACCAGATTGGAAATTTACCCAGGAGAACGTCCAGGTAAGCCTTGTTTGGGGTGCCCAGATTCTGCAAAAACTGGCGCAGCGCACACGTGCAGCAGAGAACCGGCTGATCATGGCAGAAAAGCTCATAGCCATACAATCTGAATTTTCAGATAAAAACATAGGCACAGACCAGTTTATCCCGGCATGGCAAAATCTGATGCTTGCACAACATCATGATTCATGGATCGTACCTTATAATATTGTAAACCGTGAACAAAAATTAAACTGGGCAGATCAGGTCAGGATCTGGACAGATAACACCCTCAGACTGGCCGATAGTATATTGGTTATTAATGGCTTATTGGCCGGAGCAGCACAATCTTCCCGGTTCAAGATATATAATACGCTTGCAACTCCGCGTACAGAAACAGTCTCGGTAAAGATCAGCCCACAATTCTCAAGTCCTGTCATCTGCGATGCCTCAGGAAAGGAACTGCTCTGCCAGCAGGCTACAGATCCCGCTGGCAATAACGTCTTACTGTTCAGCGCAAATGTAGTACCTTTAGGCTACACCACTTACCAGATCAGAGAGCGGACAAAAGCTGCTCCGACCAGTTCCAAAACCCTGGCAATCAATATACAAGGCAAATACCGTATTGAAAATGACAAGTACATTATCCTGATCAATCCGGCTAAAGGAGGAACTATTGAAAGCCTGATCTTCAAAGGATCCGGTAAAAAAGAATTTACCAGCAAATCCAATGGCTATTTCAATGAAATGAAGGGCTACTTTTATACAGACAGTGCCTGGCATTCCAGTGCAGATCATGCTGCCGATGTCACTATAGAAGAAAACGGACCGCTTAGGGCCAGGCTTAAGATCATGGGTCAGATTGCCGGCAGCCCCTTTACCCAACACCTTACAGTTACGCAGGGCGAAGAACGCATAGACATAACCAATACGATCGGCTGGGAGGGAAGTCCCGGAATTGGACAGGATTATAACCAGAAAGGAAAATGGAAAGCAGAGGAACTCAAAAAAGCATTCTACAATGACCGATATAAACTCTCAGCAAGGTTTCCATTGAACCTGAAACAGCAAAAATTGTATAAAAATGCTGCATTTGATGTACTGGAAAGCAAACTGAATAATACCTATTACAATACCTGGGACAGCATAAAGAACAACATCATTGTCAATTGGGTAGACGTTACACAAGGAGATGATGAGCTTGGAATGGCATTGTTTACCGATCATACAACCAGCTATTCACATGCAGAAGATGGCGTACTTGGATTAACACTTCAATATGCCGGCATGGGCTTATGGGGCAGAAATTACAGCACTACAGGCCCCTCATCATTTAAATATGCATTACTGCCACATTCCAAAAAATGGGATAAGGCCGATCTCTGGACACAGAGCCTGAAATGGAATGAGCCTTTGCAGGTGATCATTGATAAAGGCAGTAATGCCTCAGAATCTCTCTTTAGCCTGTCTAAACCCGGATACGAAGTCTCATCTGTACAGAAAGAAGGTGATACCCTGATTGTCAGGATTTTTAATGCTTCGGGCAAAAGTGAACCGGTACAACTGATCCCAGGTATTGCTGGTATAAATGCTGTCAAAATTACAGAGCTTGATGGTAGAGAAGCAGAAACCATCATTGCAAAAAAAGACACCGCCGGCAGAAATGTGACCAGTCTGAACATACCAGCCTTTGGCATCCGAACCATTAAAATGAAGTTAAACCCTCAATAGATTCAGCACAGCATGAATAACCCGTTAATTCTTACAAGATGAACAGTTATAAAATTATTAAAATTGTATTCGTTCTCTCGGTGATGAATGTATTTTTATGCGCAGAAACATATGCCCAAAATACCATCAATCTTGCAGATGTTCTGCAAAACAATATGGTCATCCAGCAGAACAAACCATTCAAAGTATGGGGCGCTGCAAGTCCGGGTGCTATAGTAACTATTCAGCCAGATTGGGCGAAATCACAGGAAATCAGAACTGATCAGGATGGAAACTTTATCGCCCAGATCAAAGTACCGAAGGCCAGGCCAGGCGACTTCAAAGCACACAGCATACGTATAAACAGCAACGGCCAGGAAACCACGCTAACAAACCTGCTAATTGGTGACGTATGGCTTTGCAGCGGTCAGTCTAACATGCAATTTAAGCTGGCCGAAGATAAACATGCAGCAAAAGAACTACCCGCAGCCAATTATCCAAACATCAGGTTGTTTAATGCCGATCTCAATTTTAGCGCTGCACCTATCCATCATATTAAAGGGAAATGGCAGGCCTGCACACCAGAAAGTGCAAAGAATTTTAGTGCCGCTGGCTACTATATGGGAAGAATGCTGCACAACAGACTGAATATCCCCATAGGTCTGGTTTTCTCCGGAATAGGCGCCTCAAAAGTAGAAGCATTTATCCCACAGGATGTAATGGCTGCCAATTCCATATTGGATTCTGCTTATCTAAAGCCTTACCTGGACAGCCCAAGATCTAAGGAGGTCGTAAACAGTGGGTTTAGCTTCGAAAAAGTAATGCGACCTTATTTGCTTTACAATGCAATGATCCATCCACTCCTCAACCTTTCATTAAAAGGATTTTGCTGGTATCAGGGAGAAAGTAACCGAAATGAACGCCGCATATATACACTTGCTACCCAGACTATGATCAAGACCTGGCGGCAGCGATTCAAACAGGGCGAACTTCCTTTTTATTACATTCAGGTCGCTCCATATTTTTATGAAAAAGAAAATCCGGAATTGAATGACTACGCCTTTTTCAGAGAAGCACAGGAAAATATTTTGACTCTCCATAATACGGCAATGGTGGTGAGTATGGATGTAGGAGAAGCCAAAGATCTGCATCCCAAAGAAAAAAGAGCGTTGGGCATCCGGTTAGCAAGAACTGCGCTGAACCTAACTTATGGAATAGATACCGTCGATTACCTGGGGCCGCATTATAAATCTATGAAGATAAAGAACAGTACCATAATTATACATTTTGATAAGAAATCAATCAGGAGCGGTCTAAATACCAAGGACAATAAGGCTCCCGACTTTTTTTTCATCGCAGGCGCAGATCAGGTCTTTCATAAAGCAGAAGCAAGAATAGAAGGAGCAACCGTTGTAATCAGTTCAGACAAAGTGCCGCAGCCAGTAGCTGCACGGTATGCGTTTACCAATTACCCCGTTACCAATCTGCAAAACAGCAAAGGATTACCGGCCGTGCCGTTCCGTACAGACAACTGGCCCGAAAAGCCAGTAGCGCAGTAGTAAACCATTATCTCAGCTGATACGCCTTAACCGATTGCTGATTAACACCAAACAGAAGTGTATTTTTTACCTGAACTACACTTCTAACATCTCCGGTAAGGTTAAACCCAGACTGGAACTGAGGAATGTAAGTATAGCTTCCATTGCCATTGCCCCTTAACAGAACACCATAATTGGCATCACTGTTACCGAACTTAAGACGAGCCCGACTGATGTTGCCGCACAGCAACAGATCCTTATGTCCATCTTTGTCATAATCCAACGCCGTAATGGTATATACCGGAGCATATTGCGCCTGCAAAGGCAAATGAGCCTCTGTAAATTTACCCTTCCCGTCATTGATGAACAGCGCAGTTGTCAGATGATTTGCTTTTAGAACCGTAGCACCCTTAAGCTCATCCGCGGTAAAAATATCCATCATGGTGCCGTCCGCATAACTCTTGTAATCGGCATAACGCGTGCGCATCATGCTCATTTGGTCAAGCATTTCATCACGGCTTACATAAGGAAAAGATTTACCCTTAATATAAAAACAAAGAATAGGATCTACCGAACCATTGTCGTCAAAATCCTTATGGTATAGCTCTGCAGGTTCCTTATCACTTGCCTTACACTGGGTATTAAGTCCGGTATTGCCAATTACCAGGTCAGGATGGCCATCGCCATTCAGATCTTCCACCAGAAGTTTGTTCCACCAGCCGGCATAGGCCTTGCCGAAGTAATCTGTAGTTTTGTCAACCAGTTTACCGCCCTGGTTAATCATAGCAGTAACCGGCATCCATTCACCAATAACAACAAGATCCTGTTTCTTATCCCCGTTCAGATCAACAGCCTGGGCATCGGTAATCATTCCAGCCTTTTGGAGCTGAGGAGCAATAACACTGATCTGATCCTTGAAATTCCCTTTACCATCGTTAATCAGCAGATAACTTTGTGGTGCCTCAGGATAACGGCCCGGGATCACCCTGCTGCCGACAAAAAGATCAGGATAACCATCACCATTAAAGTCTGCTGCCGTAACACAGCTCTTGCTGCTGTACATCTCAGGCAAGGCACCGGCACTTTTGGTCAGATTACCCTTGCTATCATTCAGATATAACCGGTCCTGAAGCAACGGATCAGCCGGCATGTAATTGTTATAACCGCCACTGGCCACATAAAGATCGGTATGACCATCGCCATTGGCATCAAAGAAAACAGCATCTGCATCTTCCGATTGAATATCTTTATTGAAGGCCGGGCTTGTTTTCTTTACAAAGGTGCCGTTTTTATCCTGAATATAAAGTTCACTGAGCTGACCTTGTGCCGTCCCGATAAATATATCCTCCAAACCATCGTTATTGACGTCACCCTTCACCATCACCGGATTGTGGAAAGACAGCGGACTTGTAATCAGTGGCTGACGTTTGAAATCATTGACATTATTTTTCTGTGCCGTGAACGCTATCGGCGATTTAACTGAAGCAAACAAAGCTTCAGACTTTCCCGGTGCAACATACTGTAAACCAGCATTCTTTTCTTCAAGTGTAAGCACCTGATTTGCTTTAACCTTCAGAATGGTCTGCTGCTTACCTGTTGGCCAAACGATCCGCAATGAATCGATACTTTCATTACCAATACCAAAGTGCAGGATAGGAGAGACACTCGACTGATAGCCGCGCGAAGGATTTTGTTCCAGGTATTGTTGCTTGCTGCCCGAATAGAGCCATATTTTTGCACCAACGCCCTGTGTATTCCCCTGCGATCCCTGTAGCTTTATCTTTAAGAATTGATTTTTTGAAGTACCCGAAGCATTATTCTGGTAGATAAAAGCAGGCAGGTTAATGTTATTGATCACCAGATCCAGGTCCCCGTCGTTGTCAAGATCAGAATAGGCAGCTCCGTTACTGTTCGATGGTGCCAGCATTCCCCATTCGGTGGTTTTGTTTGTAAACTCAATACCATCTTTGTTTTTAAAGACATAATTGGTAACGTTAGAAGCAGGCATATTATTGATCAGGGTTAAAATGTTTGCTTTAACCTGTTGCTGATCGGTTTGTTGTAAAAAATCACCTTTAAACTTTAGAAAATCCATGTCTGTATAGTCACGCAGGTAGCCGTTGGATACAAAAAGATCCTTCCAGCCATCATTATCATAATCCGCAAACAATGGGGCCCAGCTCCAGTCGGTATTGGAGATGCCAGATAGCTGACCAATTTCGCTGAAGGTGCCATTGCCATTGTTGATCTGCAGCATATTGCGCATGTCCTGATAATGGAAGCCCAGCTTGAGCCTCAGGTTATAGTACTCATAGTTGTCTGGCGCAAACAATTGTTTCTGGCGATGATTGTCTTCAGGAAGCATATCCAAAGTCAGTATATCCTGAAGCCCGTCATTATTCACGTCGGCAATGTCATTGCCCATTGAATACAAAGAAGTATGACCAATCTGAGCACTTAGCTGATCGGTAAACGTGCCATTTCCATTGTTGATATAAAAGTAGTCCGGTGCCGAATAATCATTAGATACATAGAAGTCAGGCCATCCGTCATTGTTGACATCGGCAACACCTGCACCCAGTCCATAAGTAAAAGACGAATTGAAAAGGCCAGCTGCAGAAGATTTGTCTTCAAATTTCCCGTCATTATTCTGATAGAGTTTAATCCTGATCATCGGAGCCGATTCCTTAAGTACAACAGCCGCCTGCTCATCGAGCGTGGTAAAGACCTTTGGATTGTGATTGAGCAGGAACATATCAAGATCTCCATCCTTATCATAGTCAAAGAAGACTGCCTGAGTGCTATATGAATCGTCGTCAAGGCCGTATTCAACAGACATTTCCTGAAAAAGCGGAGCGCCACTTGCATCATTACCCTGATTGATATACAATTTATTCTCGCGGTTCTTAGCCGGCAATCCGCCAGAATAACACTGATAAATGTCCAGTTTACCGTCGCCATTAACATCCGCCATAGTTACACCCGTTTTCCAGGTGTCGCCTGTTTCATTGATCCCCGCCCTGGCCGTAATGTCTTCAAAATTCATACTGCCCTTATTCAGGTATAACTTGGCCGGGGTCATGTTGCCAGAGAAATAAACATCATCTAGCCCGTCGTTGTTCAGATCACCGGTGGCCACGCCCCCGCCATTATAGAAATACTGATAAGACATGATATTGGCACGCGAGTTTTCTTCGATAACATTATTGAAATCTATATGGCTCTGTTCAATAGGCACCAGGCTAAACAGTGCACTTTCGCTGGTGCTGTTTTTATCTTTAGAATTGCAGGCAGAAAGCAGCACAACACCTGAAAGCCACAGGCATGGTATTAGTTTGGTATACAAGCACATTTGGTTCGCGTTTGGTTTAAATTACTTTGAAGATAATAACATTATTTCAAAATCAGCAAACTTAAATGGCCGGTAAGGAAAGACTGATCATACAGCGTTCATCTTCACAGTTTTCAAACTGGAACTGTACACTGCTCCCAAAAAGCTGCTTATAATTGGTACCATAGCTATCCAGGTCTTCCACAAGGGATTCGGGAGCTCTCGCATGGTATTCCATTTTTATATTAACCTGATGTGCTTCGACAGAAATATTGATCTGCAGAGTAACCGGACGGTCCGTTTGCGTCTTGCAAAACAACTCCAGAATATTGATGAGCGACAAAGGAGCAATCTTCTTTTCAGACGGCTCACCCACAACTCCAATTTCCACATTCAGGTTGCCTTTGGAATGATTCAACGATATAAATTGATTGAAATTACTTAATGCCTGAAGCTCTTCAGCCAGTGGTGTTAACTGCTGGCGTCCCCAGTATAACCTGTAGCGCAGCAGATCTGAAAACGTAAGTATAGGATCCGGAGTAGAATTGTCCTGGGTTGCCGCCAGACGTTTAAGCTGTTTCAATGAACGCATCATGAAATCGGGGCTTATGTTGGTCTTCAGCAGGTCCAGCTTAACCTGCTCAATTTCCTTTTTTTCATGCTCCAGCTCCATTATCGTACGCTGCTCTTCATTTTTTTCCATAAAGAAAAGCATCATGGAAAACACCATGAAGTTGAGCAGGTAACCCCCAAGGCTATACGAATACCGGCCCCAAAAATCAGGAACAGCGTTTAGCGGGTTTGAGCTATAAAAAGTTATAAATTCACGGCTAAACCAGACATCGAACGCAGTGATCAGTAAATAACTGATGATCACCAACACCCAAAACATCAGGTTGCGGTTTCTCTTAAAATAATAGGGGATTAGAAACAGACAGTACACATAATAGAAAATGGCTATCAGCAGATTTTCCAGAATAAAGTGATTATAAATAACAGCCGGAGTGATCGGTACCTTTACAGCCATTAACGTACCAGCAATAAACACCCAGAGCCAGTAGATCAGGTGCGCAACCCAGCGATAGCGGGTAAAATATACCCAGCGGTTCTTTTTATGAATCTCTAACTTTACAATATCACTCATAGCTAAAATTCAATAGTCAGATCAATTTCAAATCTGTCCTTCAAGTTGTTCATGATCAGCGTGTGTCTGCCAGGATACAATATTTCAAGTCTCCTTTTCACATTGGTGAGGCCAATACCTCCCTGATAATCGGGAATGGCTTGTCCTATGGTATGAAGCGGTTTACTGTTTTGCAGTTTAAAATGTAAACCTTTGTCAAACACATCTACATCCAGCTTTATCCAGGATTTTCCAAAGCTTGTTTTAGTACCGTGCTTAAAGGCATTTTCC
>DATFQH010000372.1:0-2755 GCA_035264385.1 Pedobacter sp. | reverse complement strand
AGCAGTTTTGGATTTTTACCATAAGTTTCGCATATCATTTTGCCATTACTGCCAACGAACAGCACCCCATTATCTCCGAACCTTTCATTTGGCCCCAGTTCTTCAGGTCTTTCTGGTTTGATACCACCGTCCATCCAGTGTACCTGGATGTCGTCTTTTTTCCTTCCGCCTTTATTGAAGGTCATGATTACATGACTGGAAGGCGGGCAGCTCTCCGGAAAATAGCCACGTTTAAATTCGTCTACATAAACAGTACCTACGCTGCATTCTACACTTATTGGCGTATCCAGGCCGAGCACCCGGAACGGAGGTTCTACAAGGTGGCAACCCATATCGCCTATGGCACCGGTACCATAGTCCCACCAGCCCCGCCAGTTAAAAGGTATCATTTTATCAATATAATCTTTGTAGGGTGCACTGCCAAGCCACAGATCCCAGTCGAGTTCTTTTGGTACTTCAGCTTTGCCAGCAGGCCAGGCGATGCCCTGAGGCCATACAGGTCGGTCTGTCCAGCAATAAACCGTATGTACCTTACCTATTTTTCCCGCATCGTACCACTCCTGCAGCCTTCTCACACCATCTCCTGATGCACCCTGATTACCCATTTGGGTCACCACCTGATAACGTTTCGCTGCTTCTGTAAGCATACGCGCTTCATAAATATCGTGTGTAAGCGGTTTTTGTACGTACACATGTTTACCCAGCTGCATGGCCGCCATAGCGATTTGTGCATGGGTATGATCCGGTGTCGAAACGGTTACCGCATCAATATTTTCCCCTTCTTTGTCCAGCAGTTCCCTGTAATCCTTATAATACCTGGCTTTTGGAAAGCTTCTGATCGAGGTTGCCGCTCTTCTGTCGTCGACATCGCATAAAAAAGCTACATCTGTTTTCCCGCCTCTTACGATGCTGGCGATGTCACTTTCTCCCTTACCACCTGCCCCTATTCCGGCGAGTTGCAGCCGATCACTGGGTGCTAAAAATCCTTTTCCTCCCAATACATGGCGGGGCACGATCATAAATCCTGCTGCTGCAAGCGCAGTGGTCTTAATGAAATTTCTTCTCGATTGTTCTGATGCTGAATTTGATTTTCCTTCAGTCATAATGTTAACCTGATGTTTTTGCTGTTCAATATATATTGGCTTTCCGGCCGGGGCTGTTTATCCCGGCCGGAGCACCTTATTTCTTTCTACTTACGGCTTTTGCCGGTGCTGCCTTAGTGCTCAGATCTTTAATTCTGATGTTACGGAACTGCAGCGGAGAGCCATGGCCTAAAAATCCGATATGTCCCTTATCCCTATGGATACCCGGATGGTCTTGTTTATCAGGTGTACCGTTCTTGCGGAAAGGTGTAAGGTCACCATCTAGTATTACTGTTCCGTTTAGGATCACTTTTATCTTAGGGCCTTTTACAACAACTTCCTGGTAGTTCCACTCACCTAATGGTTTCAGGAACCCTCTTTTAGCAGGGATAGTTCCGTAAACTGAACCATGGTACTGGTATACGTGAAGGTCTTTATAGATAGGAGCCTCGTTGTCAAGGATCTGCAGTTCCATACCTGTATAAGCGGCATCACCTTCCAGAGGTGCCCTTATACCCAGTCCATTATTTGCACCTGGTGTAAGCTGAAATTCGAACCGGAATACGAAATCGCTGTATTCGTCTTTCGTAAACAGATTGCCGCCTGATCCTTTACCTGGTTTCGGTCTGATGGCAATGTTGCCATTTTCAATGATGTAATCCGTTGTATTGCCCGTCCAACTGTGCATATTGGTACCGTCAAACAGTACTTTATAGCCTTCTTTTTTTTCCTGTGCAGTCAATTCAAACGGCTTTGCACGCGGAATTTCCCTAACATAAATATCACGGTAGGCTACCGGTGATCCATGTGCCTGCAATTCAATCTGCTCTTCAGCAAAGATCGGCAGGTTTCTATCCCAGTAGTTTTCGAGGATTACATTATCGGTTACCAATTGTCCGTTCAACCAAACAGACACGCGGTCGCCGGTCATTAATATTCTGAAGGTATTCCATTCATCGAGCTTATTGTCTGCCACCTTCGAAGGCTTGCTTTCGTTGCTCTGGTTATTATACAGACCGCCGGAACCTACCTGTGCACCAACATTGGTACGTGCAAGATCCCAGATCTGGACCTGAGGGGTACCTCGTAGATAGATGCCTGCGTCTCCCTCTCCCTTTTTGTCGTCAATGATCTTCCAGTCTACAAGCATCTCAAAATCTCCATATTTCTTTACGGTAGCAAGGTTATCTCCATGACTCTGAAATTGCAGTTCTCCATTTACTACCTTCCAGCTTTCCAACGCAGCTGCATCAGCTTTTACCTGTGCATCGGCCAGTGTTTTGGCGTCCATTTTAGAGCGTTTGATCGGATCTCCTACAAGGCCTTTCCATCCGGCAAGGTCTTTTCCGTTGAAGATTTGTACAAATCCTGCCTCAGGCTTCATTCCGGAAATGTACTTGCGCATTCCTTCTTTTTGGTATCCCGCATCACCACCGGTGATTACAGCTATCGTTTTATTCAACAACTCTTTAACCAGGTCACCATTGTATTCTCCAGACATGGTGATGTTCATCACCGCGTTTGCAGCAGCCTGCTGCAATGCCGCATCGTCCAGATATTTACCCGCGAAAAGTATGGCATTGTAGCATTTTGCCTGTTCTGCATCCTTCAATATCGCCTGCTGCTGAGCAGGAGTTTTAGCAACATCCATTGCACTGCGCAGTAATAACAAC
>DATFQH010000371.1:0-7227 GCA_035264385.1 Pedobacter sp. | reverse complement strand
TTGCGGACAGCCAGAAAGATAATCACACCCTTTGGTGGTTCATTAACCTAATCATACACGGTAACCTTATTTTATTTATTCCGGCATTTTTAATCTGGTATTGTAACGCACCTGTGTTTGTTCTGGCAATAACTGTACTTGCATTTTTCGGGAATCTGGTAGTTAATATGAGCGGAGCACCAATACGCGTATCATTATCCACTTTTTTCGGCAGCCTGCTGATTAACCTGATCATGGTGTTGATTTACATTCTTTAACTTGATTTTACAATTCACTTTGAATAGTGGTAAAAGAAGGCGTTGAGCAGTCTTCTTTTACTACTTAATCTCATGGACATGGATACCATACTTTTTCTACTACTAAAGACTGTACAATTCAACTGCATAGTAATCATTTTTTATATGGCCAGGTAAAACAGTTTGTTCCTTACACAGCTAGAGGGATGGGTAGTTAAATCAAATCTGTTGCAACATGCCCATTGTTATCTTAACCATCACTGGATTTCCGAACTTGTTTTTCGTCGATGGCGGTTCGCTCTTTTGGCTATCGGTAAATAACTGGGGATTATGGGGAAATAAGCGGTAAAGAAGCACTTTTGTCGTCGTACTACATAAAAGTCATGGTGTAGGCAAACCTCAGTCTGTTGTTTCAGTGTGCAAAACTGTATATATAATAGTAAAGGCTGTAAAGCTGATCTTCAGCATTGTACGCATCTCCGATATGTTCAAGGCCCAAGCACACAACCAGATTTTTCATCGTCTGTGAAAATTCCATTGCAGAGGCTATCAAAACGTAGCTTCGGGGTTCGATATTGTGAAGTGCGAAATTCCAGTTATCAAGTGTGCGGGTGAGCTTGGTAATACCATCAAGTTGACGGTGATATTGCTTATTGGCTCATGATCAGCAGAGCTGAAGTTTCCATTTTTGGTCTTCCCTTCAGCAGATATGGCAAAGAACAGGATGAGTTATGTGTAATAAATGTTCATAAAATGGTGATGGTCGGCTAGATTGCATAGGCAGTGTTGCTGTCCGGTTTTCCAATTCTGGCGGTGCATAAAGATGTGGTGGTAGGTGAGCATATAAATTAAACATACCAAACAAGAAGTCCACTGACCAGTACGTTGTGTGGCGCTAGTCAGCAGACATCGGGAAGGTGTGGGAATGCTTATTTGATAAGCCCGTTCATTTTGGCGAAAGGATCGCGATTCGGATCATCGTTCCATATGTACTCTGCGCCGTTGGCGATTCTGACAGCAGTCTCTTTGCCGAACATATTGGCTATAAGCCCCAGCGCCATGTCAATACCTGCTGTTATTCCCGATGAGGTAAAGAACTTGCCGTCTTCGACCCACCTGGCTTCTGGTATCCAGGTGACTCTGTTGCTCTGGCTGGTGGCCCAGGCGTAGGCTCGTTTGTTCGTTGTGGCTTTATGACCGTCTAAAAGTCCGGTTTTTGCCAGAACGGCTGAACCGGTACAAATAGTAGCCACTTTGGGCGCTGTTTTGGCAAGCTTTTTAAACGCATTTAAAAATGCCTCATTCTTCACTTCCCTTCGGGTTCCTCCTCCAGGAATCATCAAAACATCGATCTTAGGAACATTCGAAAAAGTATAATCCAGTTTTAATATTGGACCTGCGCTGCTTTTAACAGATTCTCCTTTTTCTCCGACAATAATAATAGACACCTTATCGCGTAGAGACCCGAAAACATCTAGCGGTCCGAAAACATCTAGTAACTGGAATCCGTCGAACACTACCATCCCTAGGACCAACCTACCATCAGCCTGGGATTCAGTTTTTGAGGTGGCAGGAGCGTTTCCAAATAAAGGTACCGGAGACAAAGCGGCTGCGCCAAGGACGGTTGCTGCCTTCAAAAAGGTTCTTCTGTCATTGAATTGCTGATATGTTATTTGTTTGCTTTTCATTGTTTTTTTAGTTATTATGAATTGACCAATACCTGACGGCAGCCAGACATTGGTGATTTGTTTAGGTAGTGAAATTACTGAGTAAGCACAAATGGTATGGTTAAGCAGACTTCTCCTACTCGAAGAAAATTGACCCTTTATTTTCATTTACTTTTGCTAGAGTGTAGCTTAGCGTTGGCGTCACGGCACTTCTCTCACGGTTGACCCCAACCCTGAGCACATCGATTTTGCTTTCCTATAATTAAATTTTCGAACGCGGTTTACCTTGCTCCGTGAACACATAAATTAAAGGTGGATTCGCTTAGTAATTGAAAAATGAAATTTGGGGTCCCTGTCTCGTGGTACATGCAGAGAATCAAAAAATCAGGGACCCGGAAAATTAAACGGAAACAATTGGGGGATGGAAAATATCTTCTAGGTAGAAATAAACAAATTTAAAGTCATCCAGTCGGGAATCCTGCCCTCGACAAGTCTTAAAAAATAAAACTGGTGATGCGCAGTGAATAAGTATCGCTTCATGCTGGGGTGCCTTATACATTTCCTTCGCTTCTCTTTCCTGAGCCGCTTTAAGTTTGTTCGCTAATATGCATTTGCCCTGGCACTGCATCCAGGGACGATCGCGGTTTTCGCACAGCTTTTCAACAATGTACTTCTTGTTCAACTCAAACCCTGTGTGTACCAAGACTACTGAAAAGCTCGAACTCATCACGCAGAAAATAAGAAAAAAGCTCATTAACCTTCTTAACATGTACAAGGGGGTTGCGAAATTTAAAGCGAAAGTAAGTTCCTTATCTATAGGTTTTACCGTCCAGTTGTTAAAATTATACGGGTACCAGATTAATGCGGCTTATCTTAGCTTATTGACGGAGGCGCTTAGGATATCCACCGCTTTTGCCAATTGCGGTTCAGTAAGTGAGGCAAATCCGAACCTGAATGCATTGTATTTTGCATTGCCACCCTGGCTGTACACGCTTCCAATCACCTTCAGGCCTCTGGCGCTAGCTTTTTCAATGATCTTTGCTAATGGCAGGTCCTCCCGGAACTGTAGCCATAATGCCATACCTCCGCTGGGTCTGGTGAATTCTATTGCCTCGCCCAGTTCTGAGCTCAGCAGATCTGCTAAAAAGTGACAGCGTTCCCGATACAGTTTATTTGCCTTTTGAATTAACCTGGTCAGGTCACCGTTCTCTATAATTCCGGAAACGACCTGTTCGGTGAATACGTCACCCCGCAAATCAATCAGCATTCTTTTTTTAGCTGCAGCATGTATGAATTTTTCCGAGGCGACAAGGTAGCCCAGACGAAAAGGCGTGCCCAGGACTTTTGTCAATGAGCCAATGTAAATGATGTTTCCTTCATGATCGCCACTGGCCAGCGGCAGATAAGGATCATATTGAAACTGAAAATCGTAGTCATAATCGTCCTCTATGACAGCGATTTTATAATCCCTGATGATTTGCAGTAAATCGTTTCTCCTCTCCTTGCTCAAAGTGACTGTGGTGGGATGATGGTGGTGTGGAATGACGTACAATAATTTTACGCGGTGGTTTTTGATCAGGTCTGCGATCAGATCTGTACGAATGCCATTTTCATCCATGGGAACACGGATCAGTTCCGCTCCAAGGCGCTCAAAGATCATATTTGCAAAAAAATAGCTTGGCTCACTTACCATTACTTTATCTCCCGGCTGTATGATTAGCGAAGCAGCGATATAGATGGCCATTTGTGCACCCCTGGTGGTGAGCAGGTTCTCTATACGGATATCAAGTCCCCTTGTTTGGTTCAGAAAGCCACAGAGTGCATTTCTGAAATCTGGTGACCCTTCCAAATCCCAACCTAAACTCATTTTTTTTAAGGAAGTGTATTCCAGTGCCCTCTTGTATTGACTGTGCATTGAAGCAGCCGGTAGTAGGGTAATATCGGGAAAACCATCATCTATTACCAGCTCAGAAGTAGTCGAGGAGGACGAAGGATAAAATATTTCAGAAAGTTTATCATATGCAAATCCAGGATCGGTCTGGAAAGCAGCCAGCCGGTTGCTATTGTAAGACCTCGGTTTTACAACTGGTAGATGGGGGGATACCAGGTAACCTTTACGCGGGACACTGATGATCCAATCCTCTGAGCTCAAAAGTTCGTAGGCAGCAATTGCGGTTTTCCGGTGTAATTCCAGATCAAAAGCCAGTCCGCGTGTGCTGGGCAGTTCGGTTCCCGGGGAAAGCTTTCCCTGCTGGATGAGCTGGATGATTTGAATCGCTATTTGCCTGAAAACAGCGACATGGCTGCTTTTGTCTATTAGGAGAAGATTTTTATACGGAAGCATCTCAAATGATATGGAATAACCTCCAGCAAAGGTACTAAAATGGCTGGACTACTAATATATTTTTATCTGGTACGTTATTTAGCCTTTTTCCTAGGATACTTTTGTCTTATAAACACGGAATATACATGAGAAATCCCTTTTTTATTGCCCAATTATTATTGCGATTCTCCCGGGGGATTAGTTTTTTGTTACCCGTGCTGGACCGAACGGGATATTTCGGCGTAGCCGGATCTCCGAACGTAATCTGGGGGGACTGGACCAGCTTTGTCGGTTATACCCACTTGCTCATGCCTTATCTGACTCTGGACGTAGCTGGTTACTTTGGGCTTGCCGCGACCCTTTTGGAAATACTGCTTGCGGTGATGCTGATCTCGGGCTATAAGACGCGGTATGCTGCTCTTGGGAGCTTTGCATTGACACTTATCTTTGCCGGGAGCATGATGTTTTTCCTGCACTTTCGGGCACCGTTCAATTTCTCAGTATTTACCGTAAGTTTTTCAAGTTTACTGCTGGCTTCATTTTCTAAATTTCCCTGGAGTGTGGATGCCTGTTTGAATGGCCCCGCAAAACTGAATTGAATATGCTCATGGTTTTCATTCTTCATAAATCTACGCTGTAGCAATACGACAAGGAATACTGTTGGGGTAGCATCCATAAGAATTAAGAGGTCGAAACTTATTATCAAACACTAAAATACCATATTTATGTCATCAAGATTAATTATCAAGGAAATAATCCCGGAATCTTACCAAACATTCATGCAGCTGGCCCAGCTTTTGGCAAATGCCGGCATAAATAAACTACAACATGAGCTGATTAAAATCCGTGCCTCCCAGATCAATGGCTGCGCTTTTTGCCTGGATATACATACCAGAGAAGCCATAAAATATGGAGAAGATCCTCGCAGACTTTATGTGCTTAGTGCCTGGCGGGAAGCGAAAGAATGGTTCAGTAAGCAGGACCAGGTTGTTTTGAACCTTACCGAGGAAATTACTTTGATCGCTGATGGTGGATTAAGCGATGAAACCTATAATGAATCGGTTACAGTTTTCGGTGAGGAGATGACAGCTAAATTAATCACCGCAGTGATCAGTATAAATGCACTGAACCGCTTGGGCGTTTCTCAGAAATTGCATCCTTTGTCTAACCCTTAAATAAAAATTCATATCATGAGTAAAGTATTAATTATAAATGCAAGTGCGCGTAAGGAACGATCAATCAGCAGGTATATGACCAACGTATTTGTGGAGCTATGGGAGCAAAGCAATCCCAGTGACACGGTCATCTACCGTGAATTGGGACAAGATAACATTCCTCATGTAACTGAACAATGGATCGTGGGGGCCTTCAAGCCCGCAGAACTGCGCAATGCGGCTGACCTAGAGGCCTTAAAAGTAAGCGATCAATTAGTCGCCGAACTCAAAGGTGCTGATGTCATTGTTATTGGCACCCCGATGTATAATTGGTCAGTACCCAGTGTATTGAAGGCCTATATCGACCAGGTACTGCGCGTAAATGAAACCGTTTTGGTGAGTAAAGACGACATCAAAAACCCATACACCGGGCTGCTTAAAGACAAAAAAGTGTTCCTTCTGATGGTTCGTGGAAATATGGGCTATGACCCGGGAGACTTTTATGAACACATGGATTTCCAGACCAAATATCTCAAAACCGTATTTGGTATCCTGGGAATCGATGATGTGCAGCATGTAGCGTTGAATGGTTCGGGTCTTGGAGAGGACTCCCTGGCGCTAGCCCGAGAGAAGGTTCAACAACTTTTAAATAATTAATGGATTCTATGAAATTTGTAGTAGCTGAAACAAGAGCGCAGATAGCATTTTGCAAAGAGGTACTTTTCGCCTTTCGGACCAACCTGGATGAGTCAACTTATATTGATCTGATCATGAAAATGATTGAAGACGAAAGGTTTAAATTGGTTTATATTCCTGCAGATGACAATTCAAAAGCCGCGGCATTCATCGGTTACAGGGTGATGCATATGCTTCGAACGAGCTGGATGATTTACGTCGATGATTTATATACCGGCCCGGAATACAGGGGCAGGGGATACGCCGGGGCCTTGCTCGACTATGTCGACCAGAAGGCAGTAGCAGAAGGTATCCCTTCAGTGCATTTGGATAGCGGATATATGCTGCATGATGCGCACAGGCTTTACCTAAACAAAGGTTATGTCCTGGCCTGTAACCACTTTGGAAAAAAAACAGCACTATCAGTTCAATGACGCTTGCTCTGAAATAAGATAGCCAACAAAAAATAAGAACAATGAACGCAGAAATGATTGCCACCTCAGCCAGTGGGCTTGCCTGGACTGTGGTTTACATTGCACTGACCTACCGGGGCATAAAGGACAAATCCTATGGGATGCCACTGGTGCCGCTGGCCCTGAATTTTGCTTGGGAAGTTGTCTTTACCCTGGTCTATCCCCCGGCTGCAACCGGGCTCGCAGGTGCGATAATAAACGGGATTTGGATGCTCTGCGATATCGGAATCATTGCGACTTATTTCCTATACAGTTATTCTTATTTTTATCGTCGCTATGCGATTTCAAAGGCGACCTGGCTGATTTTTTCCATAATGACATTCGCAGTAGCATTTGGAATTATGCTAACAGGAGGTCCTTTCTTCGGACAGTTTAGCGATTATTTCCGGGCTGATATTTTCCAGGGTGCCATTTTTATTGCTTACCTGCAAAATCTGATCATTTCCGTTTGTTTTCTTTTGATGATCTGGGAGCGGAAAAGCACAGAAGGACAATCACTAACAATCGGCGTTTTTAAGTGCATCGGCACAGGACTTACTGTTGGGATTTATTACCTGTTTATTCTTCACAAAGGTGAGGCCTATTTGATGAATATCATTGTGGGCTTCACCTTTGTTCTGGATCTTGTTTACATCGGCACAATTTTCAGGCTGTTGAAAAAAGAGGGGAAGAACCCCTGGATCCGCTTATAAGTGGTTC
>DATFQH010000370.1:0-12016 GCA_035264385.1 Pedobacter sp. | reverse complement strand
GTTGTTCAACGCTTTTGAGGTGCTTCATGAACTTTGGCAGATTCGAAAGTTCTCTCCAGAAAGCGTAAACTTTTTCTACCGGGACATTGACAATAATGTCTTCGGTGATGTTGATTGCCTGGGGATCAGTAGTGTCTTTGCCGATTTGCTGGTAAACCGGGCAGATTCCGGTAGCCCCGCGATATAGCATCAGCCCGGCTGCAGCAGCACCCTGGAGTCCCAGCAAGGGATGTGTGCCGACATTTTTCAGGCTTTTGTACAGTAGCCAGCTTCCTGCTAATACCGAAATGATGCGTTCGCCCTGGTCAATGTTTTCTTTTCCTGTTGGAGTAAAGCTTAGCGCCTGCAAGCTGTCAATGATCTGTTTGCTCAGTTCTTTTTTCATAGTAATAAATGTTAGGACAGAACAATTTGTTACCACTTTAGTTTGGAGATCCTAATGATTCCTTTTCCAGACTTTCATTGTTCCTGCAGTGTTCGTTGTATTTAACCTCCTTAATTAAAAAAGATGAAAGACCTTGCCAGACGTTTTCCAGTCAATGAAAAAGCAACCGATGTAGCGTTTTTGCTCTGCTTCCATGACAAGCTTTAGCAGTAAAAGATACCCCTGGTCTTAGCCTTTCGCTGAAACAAATGTTTCTATTACGAACCCGTGTTCGTATGCGTTGAAAATTTAATCAACATGCTGCAAATGAGTATAAATAGCGATATCATGTCGTTAATTCACTTTAAAAATTACTGAATTTGATATCAAATTTCGGCTGAAAATATTGTGGATTTATTATTGCAATTAGTATAACAAAACTTCTTTATAATAGCCTGAATCGGTTTTAATCCGTTTTAGTGCTTGCAAAAAAATGGAAAAAAATGCACAAAATGAGGTCAATAATGCACGTATAACCAATATCATACATAACACAAAATAACGCTCTATGCAAACAATTTTACATCAAGGACAACTTATTGAACGGGTCATTCGCAGGAACGGCTATTCGATCACCGAGATTGCGAACTATACGCATGTAAATCGCAGATCCGTTTATAACTGGTTTAATCAACGATACGTCAAGCCTTCCAATATCCTTATGGTAGGCAAAGCAATCGGTTATGATTTCTCTCAGGACTTTCCAGAATTATCGAAATGTCAGTTGGATCAAATTACCGAAAATCCAAAAAAATTGCAAGTCCAGGAACACGTAGGGATTAAACCTGCTGAAACAGTGGTTACTGAGGAATGGCAGTCCAAATACATTACGCTACTGGAACGCCATAATGAGCTTCTAACGGTTTTATCGGAAATGACCGGGACCACTGAGTCAGGTACTGAGCGTTTACTCGTTGTCCACACCGCAAAAGATAAATTAAAACTATAAACAGTTGAATCTGGAGGATTTTGGAATGCCGAATGAACAAGAATTTAGCTTTATATCTTTCTGAAAACAACTTGCCAAATTAAAGTATGAAAAAAAAATTGTTACTTTACAACGCCGCTGCCTTGATCATTTTTGCATTGTACATTCTCGCAATCGCCTCATGTTCTAAAAAAGACAAAGAAAATCCTGAGGAGGAACAATCAGAGTATCATATCAGATTCAAAGTAAATGGAAAACCGGTGATCTTAACTGAAAAGGACATGGATCTTATGGGCGGTATCATGGGCAGAAAGCCCGGCTACGTCTCCTACGATCAGCAAGTGTAAACTTTTACCCTGGTTGGAAGAAGTAAAAAAGGCTCAGTATATCCAGGAATAGGAATTGGAGTTTATTACCCAGTTGCAATCTTTGGGGGCAAACAACACGAATCCAAAGAATTCGAAAACAATAATAAGGGAGGACTCCTATTTCAGGTTGCAACCGCAGAACATACCTTCGAGGGCGGTGTTTGGTCTGGCTTTAATACTGATGAGAAAATCAAGTTAACGACCCTTAACGACAAGATCATGGTTGGCTTTTTTGTATTTAGGTTGCTGTCGCATCCGAATTTACAAATTCAGCGTATTTATTTATTGGTTAACCTAAGCGAATGTTCTGGAAACCCAAAATCGAACCTGGTCGAAATGCAGCTGAATTGCTAATACTAAAAGTCTGCTAAGGTCAATTTTGCTGGGAACAGGGAATTTTCTCGCAGCAGAACGGCTGAAGTCACGGGTTATCAATCTGTGCAGGAGAAAGCATTCGCTTTGGAAGCTCACCCAACAAGTTAAGGTGAATTCGGGCTGCATATTCGGATTGATAAGTTTGGAGCAATATCCACTTCCATCGGGATGGCAAAAGCTGATTAG
The DNA here is from genome assembly GCA_035264385.1 of Pedobacter sp. Lineage (GTDB taxonomy): Bacteria > Bacteroidota > Bacteroidia > Sphingobacteriales > Sphingobacteriaceae > Pedobacter. The sequence goes on along the minus strand of DATFQH010000370.1, from coordinate 9,735 downwards.
AGTGCGTTCGTTAAGGTGCCTTAAACAAACAGGCACATGAAGGCGCCCAGTTTCAGGACAATAAAAGCGCACCTGCATCGCATTAAACCCACAATTGCGAGATTTGAAGCTGCTCAGGGGAAAGCGGGAGCTTTACAAACGTAAAAAGCTGCTGAAATTGGTTACTTTAACATATTTTTTTTAAATTGGTTTATGAGTCATCCCATCTTACAAGGCCTATTGAAAGATTTCCTCGAAGGGGCTGCTATCCCTGATCGATATCAACAGTTGTTCGGCGCCCTTGATGATGCCTTATCCCAACTAACATCACACACCAAAATCAGGGAAGGGCAACTTGAAAAAGAAAACAGCCACCTGAAAGCTATGCAGGCAGTGGCTAAAGCCGGCAGCTGGGAAGTAAGTCTCGTGGATGACTTTGATAGCGCAGCAAACTACTGGTCAGACCAGCTGTACAGCATATTAGGAGTTGAGCCGGGCACTGTTGACTTATCGTATGACAATTATATAAAGCTAGTTCATCCCGAGGACAGGGATATGTTTGTTCAAAATTTAAACCGGGCGGTTACCGGCACCGGTAAATATGATATAGATTACCGGATATTAAGGCCGGATGGAACCGAGCGGATTGTACGGGATGTAGGCCAGACTTTAACCGATGGTGATGGAGTGCCATTGAAAATGGTTGGGATTACTTTTGATATTACCGATGCCAGGAACTCAGAAATTGCCCTTTCCCAGGCTAACTTCGAACTTCGTACTTTATTCGACACGATGGGAGAAGTGTTCTATTCGGTTGAAATGAGGAACAATCAAAACAGTAGACTTTTGCAGATGTCCCCTGCTTGTAAAATCGTTTATGGTTACGAAATAGCGGAATTTTTTCAGGATAGTGACCTTTGGTTTAAAGTCATTTTGGACCAGGACAAACATTTGGTAACAGAAGGTTTGCCCCGCCTCATCACCGGTGAAACCACTTGCAGTGAATACCGGATTCTTCACAAAGATGGAACTATCCGCTGGCTTGAGTCAAAAATTACCCCTACACTCAATGACCAGGGAGAACTGGTACGGATCGATGGAATCAATTCGAACATTACAAAAAGGAAGGAGGCTGAATTTGGCAAGTTGCAAACGGATTTACGTTTTCGTGCACTCATTGAAAATTCTATGGATGCCATAACAGTTGCAGATGAACAGCTGAACTTCACATTTGTGAGTGACTCAATGTCGGTAATGACTGGGTTTTCCCGCGAAGAGACCCTGGGTGCCAGCATTCTTGATTACATACACCAAGATGATCACAAAAAGGTTCAGGACTTGGTACGGCCGCTGTTTGCGCAGCCTGGTACGCCACAGCGATTTGAAATGCGAATGAAGCGAAAAGATGGACAATGGATATGGACAGATGGCTACGTTTCGAATCTCTTAAATGAAGCGGCTGTAGGAGGATATATTGCTAATTTTAGAGACGTAACAGAACGAAAAACACATGATGCTGCACTAGAGGAATCTAATGCGCAGTTGAAAAAGACGAACGAGGAATTAGACCGGTTCGTTTATAGCGTTTCCCATGACCTTCGGGCGCCTTTAGCATCGGTCATGGGCTTAATTGAATATACCGAGTCTGAAACAGATGATCAGGACATATTGGAGAATCTGGTGATGATGAAAGAAAGTATTAAAAAACTTGACATATTTATTCTTGATATCCTGGATTATGCGCGCAACGCACGGATGGAAGTAAAACGGCAACGCATTGATTTCGCTGAATTATTAGAGGAGATCAGAAGCAATTTGAAGTTCATGAATACCACCGATACACCCGTTGAAATCCGGATCAGTATTCCAGATAACGCGGGTTTTTATTCTGACCGCAGAAGGATCCATGTCATCTTAAATAATCTTGTGTCCAATGCGATAAGGTATTTCGATCCGCAGGTTAGTGAGCCATTCGTTCAAGTCAGCGTTGAGTTTGACCGGCAGGGAGCCTGGCTGAACATAAAAGACAATGGCATTGGAATAGATAAGGCTCATCATGAAAGAATTTTTGACATGTTTTATCGTGTGTCAAGAAAGTCAAACGGCTCGGGACTAGGTTTATATTTGGTGCGTGAAACTGTTGGAAGACTTGGAGGAACAGTAAATTTTGAGTCTGAACCTAAACTAGGTACGCAATTCTCAATTTTTTTACCTAACTTAAATAGAGAGTCAAGCCATGGAATCTAAACACCTTACATACACCAAAGTTATGGTCGTCGACGACGCTCCTGCAGACAGGTTCTTAGCCAAGAAAATACTGACCAAATACGGCTTTGCCGAAGATGTAGTTTCTGTTGAATCAGCTATGGATGCGTTAGATTATTTAATCAGGAACCAAGGTGATGTTCAGACATTACCCGACCTTATTTTTTTAGACATCAATATGCCGGAGATGAGCGGCTTCGATTTCCTGGATGAGTATCACAAATTAGCTGAACCGGTGAAAAGGAAATGCATTATTGTCATGCTCTCATCCTCATTGCATCCCGAGGACAGGGAGAAGGCATTGAATAGTCCCTATGTCTGTCAGTTTCTAAATAAGCCTTTAAATGCACAAAAGCTGCAAGAAGTTCAGGGACCAAGTTGAATTCTGGTGAGACTTTGAAGTGGCTAAGCTCTCCGGAAAACCAGTGGGAATGGTAGTTTTTGTTGCAGAGAAGCGCTAATTCTGGGATATCTTACAGGCCCTTGATTGTGATTCTTTGTGCGATTGCTTGTTTTTCGACGTTTTGGTGGCTGGTGTCTTTAGCCACTGACTTTGAAGTCTTTTTCATGGAGTTGCCAGGTTCGTAATCGTAGATTTAGTCTTTGGGTCTTTCGGCTGTATCAGGGATATGACTCCGCAACACTTTTAGCAGCACATCCAGGTCAAAAGGTTTACGGACATAGTCATCGAAACCATGTCTGCTGTAATCCTGATTGATGTTATAGTTGCAGCTTAGGGCAATCACTGGCAAATGCGGATATCTGGATTTGATTTGAAAACATACTTCTGCGGCTTGTTGCCCGCTCAGTCTGAAGTCCAGCATCACTACATGCGGACGCTGCTGGTCTATAACCTCGAGGAAGCTCGCATTAAGGTGGTCAAGTGCATGAACCGTGAATCCTGCATCAGTTAACGCTAAGGTGAGTACCTCAAGTACAGAAGGATCTGTTTCCTGGATGACAATTGTTTCCATTTATTTGGCTTAGGTCCAAAATTTCAAGGCAGGCGCGGCAAACAACTGCTGATGGAATTTGTATAAAACTACAAAATAATTTGTTAGCGCGAAGGAAACTTTCGGTTTGTCGTGATCGCCGTTTTCGTCAGCGCAGTAGCGCATTGATCAGCAACGAGCACAATGATAAGGGACGTGATATCATACAGATTGGATACAGCATTGAGGCTAATCCAAAATCAATGAAAGCAGTTGGAAACGAGTATCTGGAATTTAATCGGCAAGCCTTTCGAAATGGAAGGAAAAAGGATTGCAGTAGGTTTTGAGCTATGATGTGGTGGCTCCGATGTATGCATACGGTGGTGAATCAGCATTTGAATTGATTGCCTATGCGGAAAAGCCAGCCACCGAGAATACTACTGTTGGAATAGCTGATGAGGACCTGAAAAATATAGCAGCCAACGGCATCGAGCTGACTACCTGTATTGTTCATGAGAATAATTTGTAGTCCTCATAAATTATAATTTCTGGTATCACTGCACCCAGTTTAAGTTGATTATTTGATAAGCTGTAAGCGTTAGCCAATATCGCTTCCGGTAGTCAGCATACGATAAACGCTTGGCTTGACCAATCGTCTGTACCAAGTCCAATGGTATCTTCGGAAGTGCTCGAGCTTAATTCGGTCTACAGCCCAATTTTCGGAAAAATGTTCATTAACGTAAGACCATTTTCAAAGACATCAAAGGTTTGTCTTCCTGAGGAGTGGCGGTTAAAGTTCGGTTTTCTATATCAATTCCCAGTTGATTCCACTAGTTAATTCAAGCCGGGTAGATCGTACGGCCGTCCAGATATCCACCGTGGGTTTCATAGATATTAATTACTATAGCGTCTAAAATTTTAAGATTTTTTTCATCAATAATTGTATCTATCAAATTGAACATTTGAACTGCATAATTTATGCCTTTCTCAGTGAAATCTGCAATTCGTACCGAGTTGGGAATGTGGATACAGATTTTGTTGGTAGGTTCAATCCCGATTAAGAATTTAGTGTCTCCGGAACCTTGTCCTGAAAGTTCCGCAGGAAGTCGGTTTTGTTCAAAGAACTGAACGATTAGCTCAGCTAAATCTTGTGTTTGTTTTGTTATTTGCATTTATCAATAGGTTGTTTGCTAATATAATGATTTCGTCGTAACTATATGTTCCAGGCTTGGCTACCCGATCGCTAAGTGTATCGACGGGAACATTAGGGTCAAGCAGTTACCTGAGGAATCAGAATCTTTTACCTGCCTCAAACCCAAGCAGCGGACAACACCCATGCCTGTTTATTACGGGAGCAAAATCCCTCTCCACGAGAAATCTTTACTGGTGTAACACCGGTAACCAAAACTTGGAACGAACTTGACAGACGCACTTCGCTTTGGTACATAGCCTTTGCTCAGATCCGCTTTTCGCCAAATGTGAGATCAGCTTTGGATTAAACTTTGCAAACCGTTCAAACGTTTCTCAATGCTTTGGATCAACGGGATTTAGAAAAAATGGTCGGGCTGTTTGCACAGGAGGTCGATTGGTTCATTCCGGGCGACGAACAGCGTGCACCATGGCTTGGTAGACGTTCAGATAAAAATGATGTCAGGGATTTTTTCTCTTTGCTCTGGCCTGCAACTCAACCGCGTTCAGCTGATGTGGAGCATTTGTTTGTTGAAGGTGATAAGGCGGTTATAATTGGAGTTTCTACACCAGGATGCTGTTTACTGGTCAGGTGGCTGATTCCCTGTTTCATATCCATATGACGATAAAAGAAGGGCTAATCAATAGATATCGCCTTTTGGAGGATAGTCTTGCTGGGTCTCGCGCGCGCCAAATAGTATGGACTGGCTTGCTGTATTGCGGTTGCCTGCGCTGAGCTTGACCGCTGGTATGATGAGAACGGGGTCAAATGTATTTATTGCCAGCGGGCGGTTGAACAGAAATTGATTCCGGTGAGCGTGGCGACTGATTTATGCGCTTCGAAAAGCGGACCGGCCAGTCCCGCAAGAGTGCGTTATTGGTCTGGCCTTCATCCGGAGTTTGTTAAGGGAAAGCGTTATGTCTATATTTCTTTACCTACAAGGAAGTGGGGGGACACCAGTTTTTACTCCGCCTGTCAGGTATCGCTAGCACCCGGCTCAGGACGTTCTTGATCCTCCGGCGATGATCCGATACGATACCCGCCAATAATGACAGCGAGGGGCTGGTTGCTCGCTGACCCGCCGGGGCGTAAATCTAATTTGTTTGCAGTGTGGTGTGGGGGCTCCAGCCAGTCTCCAACGGGAAGCGTGGGAATAAATGCAGTACATGTCTAAATTGGTGCTAAATCGATCATGTCAATCTTGAGCACTTTTTCGGAGGTACGCAAAAAGCCTCCCATAATAATGGATGAACAAACACACAAATTGTCGGCCTACCATGGATTTTTGATTTAGAGCTAAAGAAATTGATTCGATTAAAAAATACCAAAGGCCGTAGCAAACCTTATGAGTTGCGATATGGATGTGACTTCTAACTTATGTAGGATATTCTTGCGATGGTTATTAACGGTATGGATAGACAAAAACAGTTGCTCTGCGATACGCGTACTGGTGTCGCCCTCTGCTATCATCCTTATGACTTGCTTTTCTCTGACGCTGAGGGTAGCGAAGAGGTGATAATTTTTTGTTACGTACAGGTCGATGTCTACCAAGTCATTTAGTTTTTTTCCGATATAGCTCAGCATATCTGCTTTTACGGCGACATGAAAGATTTTAAGGGACCCGTCCACACCACTTCCGGGATAGAGCCTTGAAGTCGTATGAAACCATTCATAACTGGTACTGTCATCGGGGCGTATGCGCTGAAAGAAAGAGTGCACTTCATCTGCATCATTTTCCATTACAAATTTTCGCATTTCAGGCTTGATGATTCTCATTTCCTCCGGGGGGAAGAATTTCTCGAAAAATAGCGGTCCCATGGCGAGTAAGGACTCCTTATTCTGTCTGAGGTAATCGCATCCATAATGGTTCATATAGGTATTGGTCATGATCTTGAGATCTTGTACCATTACACCACCAGGAATATAATCTCCCACGTCTTCAATACTCAGTACATTCCTTTCAATATTGTTCCCCAAAATCAGCAGCCCTGCCTGGCAGTCCTGCTCGAAGTCGATTGGTGTAGAGGCTTTCATAATAACAGGCATTAATATCAATAAGAAAGATTGAAATTGTACATGCCTAATATAGAACTTATTAAAGAGTTTTTGTATATCGGTGACATATTTTTGCCCTGTGTTTTTTCGCAGGTCTGCTTCGTTATGACGCTCCTGAAAACAAATACTTCAAATTGACTAGTTATAGCTATTTTTTTCGGATATACATACGAATATCTTAGCATACCAATTAACAGTGAAAAACAATTAAGCCCTATATAAACTGATGCTATTCTTAATGTTGTGAGCAGGAAGTTGTCTTTGAAATCGGATTTACATAAAGAAAGACCTTAAGTTTCAATGCTGGCTAAAACGCAGAGGCATGATAAACGAAACCCTAAAATTCATCTCTGATGAGGTAAACAAATACCTGTCCCAAAAACTCGGCGTCAATACAGACCCGAGGCTTGTCTTAGGGAACCTTTCCAAAGCGATGGACAATGATACTACTGGTGTTAATTCCTTGTCCAATAAGGCAATCCTTTCTTTGGTAAACATAGAGGAGGACCGTGTTGCCAAACAGCAGGAGAACTTCGTAAAATCTGACAGCGGCGTCATCTATAAAAACCCGCCGTTATACCTCAACCTATATATTGTAATGGCTGTAAACCGGACAGATTATGCGGAGTCCCTGAAGTGGCTTGCTTTCATCATCCAGTTTTTTCAGTATCAGAAAGTTTTTACCCCTCAAAGTCATCCGGGTCTTGATCCCAGGATACAGAAGCTGATGCTGGACTTGCATTCTATGGGATTCGAGCAGATCAATCATTTGTGGAGCATTTTAGGAGGGAAATATATGCCGTCTGTACTGTATAAGATCAGGCAGGTAACTATTGACGAAGACGCTCTAATTGCCGGAGGAGGAATCATTACGGAGGTAGAAATCAGTGGCAGAAACAAATTACAAATATAATGGGATACAAGATACTCTTTACGGTTAATGTGCTGAATGAATACTATACAGACTTATTCTGCCGGGATTTTGAAATCCTGCCATCAGCCGATACGATTTCGAGGTTGACCAGACATGGCTTGCTCTGGAAGGCTGTGGGTCATAAGCTTATTGTACTTGCCAGGACCGACGCTGCCGGTAAGCCGCTAATCCCCATAAAGCCCGCTGTAAAATTCTCTTTTTACCTGAAGCTGGCCAATCCGCATTTTTATAATTTTACCAACCTGGGTTATAATCCTTTAGAACCCAAACGTTATTATTTTAGCAATAGTAACCAGAGTAAGGTCGGGACCGATTTGTTTGTAAGTTCAAAAATAGGGGCTTACAGTAATACAAAAATTTATGAGGTAGGTAATTTCGCTGCCAACGCATCCGGTGAAGTATTTGAGGCGATCAGGGGAAACAAGCCGGGAAATGTTCATGCCCTGTCTGACGCGAATTTTTGGATAAAAAGGACTAAAGTGCCTTATGTCAGTTCAACTGATCTTCTGGAAGTCACTCCATTTGTATATGTGTTCAATTGCATCGCCGCAACAAACTTTGTGGTGGACGTTTATGGTTGCAATCCGGCCGGAGGTGCTTATGACCTTAAAGTGATGGATACCCGAAACCTGACTTTTGACAAACCTCAAAGTTTATTTCCGGTAAGGCTCGACAGTTTGGCTCCGGGAAAATATAGGCTAAAGGTGAACGGAGAAGAAAAAATTGTCTATATGGACGGTCAGCTCAGTTACAGGGCTGTCTTTGGCTTGATCGAGGTGTTTAACTACCTGCCTCCCGCCAGTGATTTTTCTTTGCTGGATGTTGCGGGTAAATTGAAAAGCCCGGTGTTCAGTCTCAGGTTTGCCAGCCGTGCGGTAATCTGGAAATATCTTGCGCGTTCCAGCGATGTGACTGCAGTTAAAGACACCAGTTCCGCCATCACTTTTGTGGCCGAGCCGGGAAACCAGTTTGTTTCAAAAGTTCCGGTTCTGCTCCGGGAAAAAGCCATCAAGACATTGGTATTGAAGTCGGTCTTGCTGGGTGATGTCTTACCCCTGCCAAATCCGGGCACCGACCGGCTGGGCAGCATTGTCAAGAATGGCAATACGTACCTGTGTTCAGAAGTGTATTTAAATTATTAAACAAAAATCATTATTAATTATGGCAACATCTTACAAAACCCCGGGTGTCTACATTGAGGAGATCCCTAAGTTTCCACCTTCAGTAGCCCAGGTTGAAACAGCTATTCCTGCTTTTATAGGTTACACCCAGCGGGCAGGCGTTGAGGGAACGCCAATACCTACTGAAACTATTGGTACGACAACGGTGGCGGAGGCAAAAAGGATCACCTCTCTGCTTGAGTACGAGACTTATTTCGGCAAGACCCCGCCTGAAGCAATTGCCGTTTCGATCGAGGAAACGTATACTTCGGCCACTTCTGATGTCAAGAAAAGGCTGATCGTGGCCAGTTTGACCGCTCCGACAAAACAGACACTGTACTACCATATGCAGCTGTATTTTGCCAATGGCGGAGGGCCCTGCTACATCATTAGTGTAGGCGGTACGGGTTCACAGGATATTGCCAGTGTTGATCTGCTGGCGGGTCTGGAAATGGCAAGAAGATACGATGAACCTACACTGCTGGTCTTCCCGCAGGCGACAGGGATCACCAGTGCTTCTGAATGTTATGATGTATATGATTCTGCACTGATGCAGGCGGGACAGTTGATGGACCGTTTTGTAGTAGTGGATTGTCATGGCGATAGTGAAGAGGCACTAAGGGATGCCAGCGGTATTGGCATGGCCAGTTTGAAATATGGCGCGGCCTACCATCCCTTCCTCCGTACTTCTTTAAGTTATATATATGATACTGCCGATGCGGGTTTCGAGATTCAACTGAAGAAAGATCTGGACGATGACGGCGTTTTTGAGGCCATCGATACCTCCACACCGGCCTTCGATGCGCTGGATTCGGAACTGCAGTCGCTGGTTAAGCTGGAAGTAAATAAACTGAAAGTCGTGTTGCCGCCTAGTGCTGCGGTGGTCGGTGTGTATGCACTGGTTGACAGTACCAGGGGTGTTTGGAAAGCGCCTGCTAATGTAAGTCTGAATATGGTTTCCGGTTTGACTAAACAGGTGACTGATGAGGCACAAAGCGGGCTGAATGTGGATGTGGTTGCTGGCAAGTCCATCAATGTGATCCGGGCATTTACTGGCAAGGGCATCTTGATCTGGGGTGCGCGCACTTTGGCAGGCAATGACAACGAGTGGCGCTATGTGCCGGTCAGGCGTTTCTTCAATATGGTAGAGGAAAGCTGCAAGAAAGCGACAGAAGGTTTTGTATTTGAGCCTAATGATTCCAATACCTGGGTTCGTGTACA
>DATFQH010000369.1:0-5310 GCA_035264385.1 Pedobacter sp. | reverse complement strand
CTATATTGCATAAACCAAATCACGCTTGCATGAAACCTCAACTCATCTACACATTGAAAGTGTGCCTTACCACTTTGGCAGCATCAATTCCAATCACTATGCTTATCGGCATGGGCTATGTTTGGATGCTTATGACTTTCTCACCCACAGATTATAGCTTTGCTTTCCGCCTGACCTCGTGGCATTTGATAATTTATGTAACGACAACAGCCTTGTCCATGTCCTTAAGCCATTATTTCCGGGAAAAGTTTGGCTACATCAGATTTCTCAATGACAGACCCATATCACATTCAATCGTAGCCTTCTTTCTTTATCTGCTGATCAGTGGAGTCATTCATTATCTCGACATATATCAGTTGCTGATTAGTTACGGCCCTATGTTTTTAATATCTTTTATATCCAGCAAAATATTTTCTATATAAAAAATAATAGCCCTGTTGAACTTCAGTAGCTTCAAAATTTTCCGGGTAGCGCAATAACTCGTTTAAATTTCAACGCATGGCCGCTATAATCTTTAAATATATTAAATTGCTCCTCAAATCCTAGCAACGCTCATATTATGAAACTTCGACTTGCCGCATGGCCGCTTGTTCTTATCCCCATTTTTGCATTGCTAACTGTTAAGCGCGATCCTGCGGTGCGTGAAATATTCACCAGCGAACAACTTTTCGTAACCAAGTTAACCCCTGTTAAGAGCAGATCCAAAAAAGGCCAGAAGAAATTTGAAGCAAAACTCCGCGCAGCTTTCAAAGTGATCAAATATCAGGGAGACACCAGCTATGTAGAATTAGATTGGACCTTATGTCCTAACGGCCAATGTCCGGAAATGGGTCAATTTGAAGAAGGCAGCTCCGGTTATGAGAAGATTGGCAGTCTGATTAAGTCAGTACAGAAATAAGCATTTAAAACCCAATGACAAGAATACCATTATTTATCACCGCTGCATTACTATTTGTTGCCTGTAACAACAAAAAGGTTTCCGAACATACCAAAAAACAAATCATAGCCACCCCAAAAAAATACGACAGTCCAAAACCTACACCACAGACCCATACAGACACCTTACAGTTCATCCATTTTGACGGCAATTCTGATTACTGGTCATGCGTATTCCTTAATTCCTCAAAGGATACCATCACCCTGGTGACCGATAGTGTGATAGCAGACAGTTTAAGAAACAAACTATTCGAGGTAAAAAGGTTTACAGATACCCTTTATGAAGCAGACGATAACGATAGCAAATACGCAGCAAATCGCATGTCGCATTTCAGACCAGTCAACGAAAAACCTTTTGTCGCACCAGTCACGGACGAACGGGTTTTAATGGATATCAGCAAAATACCTGAAGTCCAAAGTGGGGCAGATCAGATAAATATCGTCGAAAGACCTGCCGATGGAAGAAATTACTACCTTGTAGAGACCGGAACACGTGAGACTGATAATTTTTCGCGCTTTCTGATGTTTAGGGTATATACTTATCCAAAATACAAAATAAGTGTATATAACGCCGGCGAAGACACTGAGCTTAGCTTGAAAGATTGGAGAAAAAAGCAGTAGTACTAAAAAATAATTAACTGATACCGATGAGCAATACCAGCAAATTCATTTTGAAATTATCTTTTCTTGCCGTTCCCTACGGCATCCTCACCCTTATATTGCACGACGGTGGCTCGGGCGGAAGTATCGGTGGAGGAGGGTATGATTTGTCTGGTCTCGTATATGGTTTAATGCTTTTTGCTGTGGTAATCATATGGCTTTTATGGATGCTGATCAGTTATTTAATCAGTAAGACCGATGCCGACAAAAAGTTACACCTTAAATTGCTTCTGATCGGCTTAATTGCTCTTGTAGCCGCGTGGTTCGTTACACCGAGGATGTTTTGAAAGTGCGCGTTTTTGCCGCTAGACAAGGGGATGGAACTTCATGAACATTAATTACAGGCTGAACGAAAAGGCTAATAACTAAAAGCCAATTTCATTGGGCTTTTTGGTTATTTATGGCGCATCTTTCTTTTTATTGAGCTAGGCAATATAGATCAAACTCTATAGCTATGTCGTATGTACTTAATCTCCTAATTACGCTACTGTTTAATATAAAGTAGGGGTTAACGTCGTAAAAATAAGCATAACATAAGATATGTTTTTTATGGTATTTTTTTAGGACATTGATAAATAGATCTTTCTGGCTATCCATGATATTTAACATTTTTTCAAGCGGATTATTAAGGTAAACACCTACATTAGAGTACTCCTTTTCCACGTTAAATATCCACAAATTAGTATCATTGAATTTTCCGTCAATTACCCTTTTTGTCATTGGGCTTAACCAATTACTTCCTTTAATAATCATTTCGGAAGCGTTTAGACACAATTGATCAGTAATAGTTTGAGGATGATCATCAAGTGTATCTATAAATAAAGTGCACCCATACTCATCCTTTTTTGTAGCGTCAATTTCTATTGAATTCATATTTTATTTTAATATCTGATAAATGTTGTCATATAATGGTTCATAATGCGAGCCTCCTTCTGTTCTATAGAACAAATTCCCTAAACGATCTTTCCAAAGATCAATTTTTTTTCCCGGCCCGCCTTGTGAAGGTTTTACTGAATGAGGATCGTAGCCTTTTTCCTTTAATTCTCTTGTTTCACCTTTAGACACTCTACTTAATTTGCCAATAGGCTTCTCAAACTTAAGGGGCTTAGACTCTATTTCTAACAATGAATTTAAAGCTGTTATGGTTTTCCCCAATGGTGTCCACCTTCCCAGGAATGCTAAATCCTCAGCTCGAATAGCCTGGACAACTTGATCTGGAAGTCTATAAGTTGTCCAACGAGTACCGAATATCCAATGAGTAACTGCAATAAGTCCTTTCTTAGATTTTGATGTTATAACAACTTCTTCAAGTTGGATTGGCTTCTGTTGAGGTTTGGGCTTTTCCTGGGCTAGACTTTTAAATTCTTCGGAAGCCATTCCATCCGGATCCACCATAACTATAGGATTATTGTTTGCATAGTTATATGGGGAAACATCTTCAAAATACGCCGCCAAAGGATCCACCACATTCCACCTTCCAATAACCGGATCATAGAATCTAGCCCCGTAATCAAACATTTTCTCCTGATCCTGTTTTTCCTTACCATTGTAAAGATACTTGTTCTCAGTGCCTAATACCGAACCAACATTGACGCTCATTCCGAAAGCGAAATATTCTGTCTCCTGAACTTTTCTGGCAACACCAGCATTAATATCAAAGTACACACGACCATTACCGAGGTGATCCGCCAGGGTATACTCATAACTGTAACCCGGATCGGTGCCAGTACCGTTTTTTACAACCCGACCGACAGCTGTCTGAGCAAAAGCAAAAATGCCTCCCTCGTAATGGATACCACTAATATAGTCATTATTCACACTTGCCCCAAACACCTTTCTTAGTTTAGCTCCGGTTGCGTCGTAGGTATAGGTAATGGCACTCCCTCCGCTGGTCATGGAAACTGGAAGGGAAAGATGATTATAAGAAATGTTTGCTAAATTATTGACTGTATTGGCAATATTGTTTCGACTTGCCATACTTCCATTCAGATCGTATGTATACGTGGTCGTTCCAGGGAGTTGGAATGCTGCCGATGCATTAGAATTGGAATCTAACACCGAAACTAAGCGATTACCACCCGCATAATTATATCTAATCTGGTCGATAAGTGCATTATTTTGTTTGCGTTGCAACCGGGTTATATTTCCCATAAAGTCATAACCGATTAACTCATTATTACCGGTACTCGATATAGCCGACTTTAGCCTATTGACAGCATCATATTCATAATTATAGTATTTGCTGGTTCCCCATTCCTGCCTGCTGATATTTCCATTGTATTGTGGCGTAACACCGGCGGGTACCTCCTGATAACGAAGAGCCTCACTAAATAATGGCGAACTTAACGATTTCAGCCATCCGCGCTCATTATAGGTGTAGCTTACATTTTGTTTAAATGTCAGGCCCGCATCTGTACTATGCAGTCTTTTACGAAGTAACTGGCCGACCTCATTGTATTCATCACGCGCTAATAGTACCGGCATATTAGCAGTTGTGCCGCTGCTACTTCCTGTAGTTTGGTAAGTGTCTATCAATCGACCACGTGCATCATAGGTAAAATCATTTTTTACATATAGGTTTTCAACTCCGCTCACAAAATGTTTCCTGACAGAAGAGGTGACCTGTCCTGAAAAATTATAAGCCTGATCACTCTGATCGTAATTGTTGCTTGCCAGTACACCACCTTTATAATGCTGCTGCCATACTCTCACCAATTTACTTTCATCATCATAATAATTTACTGTCCATAAAAAATGGTCTGCTGATCCCAATACTTTTTTCTTTGTCGCAGTCAGCAGGCCTCTTGTCATTTTACTAAACGACGCACTTTGATTATCCGGAATTCCAGGAATTGCGTAGTCATCGTAGAAGTTAACAACCTCAACTTCAATCCCTGTCAGGTTATTAGGGATGGAAATATTAGTGTATCCGTGATTCCCCGGACTAGTTCTGCTTTCCCAAAGTACACCCCAATTGTTAACGGTGTTCTGAACCGCGGCCCTGGAATCTACCTGGTTCTTTTCCCTTCCGGTCATAATTATTCTTCCCAGAGCATCATATTTTGTGAAGCTTCTATAAGGATAAGGACTTCCTGTGGTCTTTGCCTGTTCTGCATCCTGGGTGAAAACCACCTGATCAATTTTATTGTAAATAATCGTTTCCCAGCCTTTCCCCGGAACTTTTTTCTCAATCAATCTGTTCTTACCATCATACTTGTATTGATAGCAGAAATCATCCAAAGTTTGCTGACTAACCGGAGCATTAACGTCTGGGTTTGCACCTGGAGGCAATACAAAACTTAAGTTGCCGAACTTATCATAAACGTAGTACGTAGATAAGGTGTCTGTTACAGTTCCGTTCTTATTGAACGTCCGTTTCATAACCACCCGCCCTTCTCGATCAGTACTTTCAAACACGCCGCCCGCCAAAGCGGTGGCAGAGATATTCTCATTAAAAGTACCTACCCTGGCCAGTTCATTCAATGCATACATGTCATTGAAATTATTTCTGAATAAGCTACGCTCACCTGTAGTCATATCAATAGCGGCACTGTATTTTGCTTCGCGCCTCAAAGGATCATAATAATACTTAACGGTATGCCCTTTGTTTTCGCTGGTAGCTGTAGATAATTGCCAATGGTCACCTGGCGCGCCCTGCTCCATAACACGACTCAAAGCAGATTGCTCAAACCGTGTTTCAGAAAGCGGATATTG
>DATFQH010000368.1:0-11763 GCA_035264385.1 Pedobacter sp. | reverse complement strand
AAACGCCATCGCATAAGCAGGTACCCTTAATTGATATTCTTTAAACGAAAGGAGCGCCTGGATATAACTTTGTTTGGACGCAGCGCTTTGCAAAACCATTTCATCGCAGCAATTTTCCCTTTCCTTACGGATCAGTGCTGAAGTCCATAGTACAGCAGGATTGAAGAAAAATAAAAGTTCAAGTATGTGCTGCATCATATTTGCCAGGAAGTCCATGCGTTTAATGTGTGCGAGTTCGTGCAGCAGCATCATTTCTATCTCCTGTGGTTTAATGGCTGTGATCATGCCCAGCGGAATCAAGATAACCGGTTTAAAATGTCCGATCACGACAGGTACCTGAATAATACCCGACTGCATAATCTTGACGGTCTTGTTCAAACCAATTTTTTTAGACAATTGTTCCAGTCGTGTTTCCCAATACTCGCCGGCAGGAAATATTTTACGCGTCTTCAGATAATGGAGTTCGAGCAGGTTACTGCCTAGCTTAATGCTTTTTATCACCACAATCAGGAGCCAGATCAGCGCGATTATCCTCGAATTGCTGTTTAGTAAATGATATCCCTGTTTGAAAATACTGACCTGAGCCGGACTATTGTTGTCCTGTTGGATGTGGAAAGTCTTTTCAGTGCCCCGAGATACCGTTTGGGAAGCTTCTGTTGCAGACTCGATAGCCCTGAATCCTATGGTAACTGTACCAAGGGCGAATGAAGCAAGCAGAAACACCAATATTCTGTAACGCAGCAGGGGAGAGGATGTCCTGGTCAGGATAAGTGTTAAGCCTGTCATCAGCGCTAGAATCAACCCTAGTCCCAATGAGTAAAGTAAAATGGTGATGAATATCTGTTCCATAATTTAAATTTTAGGTTAATCTTGTTTGTCTAGTTTATTGAGGATCTCCCGGATAACCTTAAGGTCTTCTGAAGAAGCATTCTTATTGTCCAGCAACTGCATAACCAGGTTACCGGCAGAGCCTTCGTAGATGTGATTAACAAACCGGTCAAGTAAATGACTTTTGGTTTTGCTAGCCTCTTCCGCAACGCTATAAATATGAGTCATGCTACTTTCATCTCTCAACAGCATTCCTTTTTCAGACATCAGTTGCATCTGTTTTAGCGTAGTAGTATAGTTTACTTCCTTAATCAGTAGAAGCTGATTGTGAACAAACCTTACCGTGTTAGGACCATGTTTCCAGATGACGGTTAGAATATCCAGTTCTGCCTTTGAAGGTTCTATCTTATTTTCCATAAATCAAACATACGATTAAAATCGTACGATGCAAATTTATTTTACTGTTTTTTGAGAAAGTATTTGAAATCAATCGTTAAATCGACTAATACATAGGTAACAGGGCCCTCATCATGAAAAAAAATAATAATTATACTGCTTGATCGCGCCTGCCAGATCTGTAAAATGTAAAACTTGCAAGTATGATAAGCAGGATCGAACAGATCAGAGAGATCTTATCTCCGGCAAGATAAGACACAGGCTCAAACTTAAATTCCAGGTCATGGTTCCCTGCCGGTAGTTTAGCAGCTCTCAGGACGTAGTTTGCTCTGAAATAAGGAATTTTTTTCCCATCCAGATAGGCGTTCCAACCCTTATCATACCATATTTCCGCGAAAACAGCCAATTCATCTTTGGTCGCTTTGTATTTGTAAACGAGATGGTCAGGATGGTAGCTCGTTAGTTCAATTTTTGAAGCAACATCCGACGCAGAAACTTTACCAACCAACCGGGCGAAATCCCGGTGTATTATGGCAGTAGTTCTGGGGCTGAACTCGGTAATGGCAGCCATCTCCAGATCGGCATTGTTCACATAAGAAACCTGGTTTACAAACCACGCATTGCCAAGTGCACCTGGCCGCTTTAACACTTCCGGAGCGGGAGACTGTTTGCCGGGAACAATCAGATACTTCGTATTCAGCATATCCAGCACATGTTCATTCATACTGGTGCCGAACTGCGCGGTAAGTAATTCATCGTATCGCTGAAGCCTGGCAGAGTGCCTTCCACCAACAGACTTATGGAAATAGGAAGCCGAAGCATTGAAAAATGGACTGGGTTTTGATAAATCGAGCACTCTGTAATCGAGGGCAGGGTCTGTTAGTATAAACTGATCTGCTGCTGTGGGATAAAAACCCTGCTCAAGCTCCGCCTTTTCATAAAAATTATCATTATTCAGGTACCTTCGGTTCACTGTCCACATATCAATAAGGATGAAAAAACCCAGAAGCATGAAAGCAGTCTCCATTTTAATCCTAGATTTTAGCATTGACCATAAAATACCAAAACCGATCGCAATGAAGATCAGCGACCTGAATGCATCTGCTCTTGCCAGGGCGATCCTGTCACTGATCAGCGCATTTCCCATGGCGTTGGCGAGCTCCATATTTTTGTCAAACCGTTGCGCAAAAGATTGTATTACTACTGAATGGTATTGATTTTTGAAGTTAAAGAACAGCGTCGGAAACATCATAAATACAATGAGCAATCCCGCTGTGATGTAAAACGCCAGCAATAATTTTTTTGGCAGTTCTTTCCGTTTCTCTACCTGGTCGATCAGTTCCTTTACTGCCATGAATCCAAGCAACGGAATCAACAGCGCGGGAATCACAAGAGTAGATTCTACAGCCCTGAATTTGTTGTACATCGGCAGATAATCAAAGAAGAGATCTGATATTAAAGGGAAATTCTTACCAAACGACAAAAATATAAAGAGAAAGGTTGTAGATGCGATCCACCATTTGTACCTGTTATCGATAATCAGTAATCCCAGGACAAACAGAAAACCGACAATCGCCCCGAAATACCATGGACCGTGCGTACTGGATTTGTCGCCCCAATAGGTGCTAAATGTCCCGCTTTGCTGAAGTTCAGTAATAGTCCCGGTAATCTGATTTTCAGGCAAACCTCCCTTTCTCAGTAGCTTTGCGATTTCAGAATCTTCAGTGAGCAATTTCGAAGTGCTTGCTCCTCCATACATGTTTGGCACCAGGAAGGTCGAAATTTCACCGACGCCCTGACTCCAGTGATAGGCATATTCTTTTCCTAAGCCGCTTTCTGAATTCGATGTGCTTCTGGTTAAATTGGCTTTTCCTCTGATGGATTCCTGACCAAATTCATAAGTCGTCCATAACGTTCCCGCATTGATGCCAAGGGCAAGGACCGCACCGGCAAGCAGATAACCGACAGCTGTTAAAAAAGGCTTAATTTGCCCGGAGATCAAGGCGTGATACAGTTCAAATACCATCAAAATCATAATGGCCATAAACAGGTAATACGTCATCTGAATATGATTACACCTGATCTCGAAAGCAAGAAAGAATGCGGTCAACACAAAGCCCAACAGATGCTTGCCCCTTAGGGTCAGCAGAATCGCCGCGAGTACAGGCGCAAACAAAGCAATAGCCCATGCCTGATTGCTATGACCAGCCTCTATATAGATAAAATTGTAGGAGGTAAATGCAAATGCTATAGCGCCCGCCGCTGCGGGCCAGGGTTTTAACCTGATGACGTTCAATAAAAAGTAAGCCCCCATCAGGTAGCACAGTACCACATTTATGGGGTTTGGAAAGACCGTATTGAGCAAGTCGATCACATAAGTGATCAGGTTTCCCGGAAATTTCACCCAGATCTGGAAAGAGGGCATTCCACCATACATTGAATTTGTCCACAACGGCCCTTTTCCCGTTGCCGCCCTTACGTCCATAATCTCTTTTGCCATTGCTTTGGCTTCGAGTACGTCGCTTTGGTACAAGACCTTACCCTGTATAGCAGGGCTGAAATAAACCAGGCATAAGGCTAGAAATATACCAATGATCAGAAAATGAAGATAATTCTCGTGGAGCCACTTTTTCATGGAATGCAGGTCTGGTTGCCTTACTTAATGTTGCGAAAATATTGAACCGATGCCTTAACGATCTCTAAGTTGTCTTCCATATTGTGCTCGCATTCCACATGTGCAACTCCCGCGAACCTTTGCCGCCTGAGTTCTTTTACTATCGCAGGGTAATCCAGTGATCCGGTTCCGAAGTCCACATCAGTTTCATGATCCGTTTTGTCAATGTCTTTAAGGTGAACGCCGATCACATGACCCTCCAGCATTTTCAGGCACTTTACAGGATCCAGACCACTTCTAACCCAATGTCCAAGGTCAGCGCAAGCTTCAATATTTTTGTGCCCTTTTATGGCAGCCAGTACCGAATCAGGATGCCAGTACATACTGCTGCCTTTTTTATGCTCATGTATCGCTACTTTAATTTTGTAAATGGAAGCCAGACTATCCACCATATCCCAGTGTGCTTTTGGAGGTTCACATACCAGGTATTTAATATTCAGCATACGCCCCATCTCAAAGAAGTTTTTCCATTCTTCCGCATTCTTCGCACCATCCACATAGATCGAAGACATCTCCAGGCTATTATCGATGAGCATTTTCCTGACCAATGCGATTTCATCAGCGTTTAAATTCCCCATCATCTTATTTCCGAAATCAGGGCCGAGCCCGTGAAAAGAAAAGCCCTCCACATATTTAACTCCCGATGCCTTTGCCATCGAAAGCGCTTTATTTAGCGGATGCCTGTTAAATGAATAGAGAGCAATACCTGTAGTCCATTTTTGCTGAGGAAATTTATCAGGCTCGCCATTGATAAAAGCCATAAACAGGAGACTGGAAAATGTCAGTATGATCATTAACAGGGCAAATATTTTTTTCATATAGCGTTCTTTGGTATGAAGATAGGGAATTGCGGGTTAACTTTTAATCTTTCTGCTGCTCACAATTCTTTCGCGATGCAGCTGGCCCCAGTTCCTGAGTTCCTCAATTACCTGATCCAAAGTTCTGCTGTAAGGCGTAAGCTCATAAGTAACAGTCACAGGTGTGGTGGAGAAAACCTTCCGCTCAACAAATTCATTGAGCTCCAGTTCCTTCAGTTCTTTCGAAAGGATTTTGGGTGTGATGTCTTCCAGAGCACGCTGAATTTCGTTAAAACGCATCGGCCCATCGCTCAAAGCAATGATCAGCGGTAGTTTCCACTTGCCATTCAGTACATACAATGCATCTTTTACTGCTACCACATGCCTATTGCAAACTTCAGCACTGTGGACCGTATTTTTCGTTTCCATAGCTACAAACTTACGCTACTATCCCAAAGGATACCGGTATCCTTTGGGATAGTAGTATGTTTTTGATAGTAAAGATACCGAGGTTTGTACTACAATTTATAACAATTAAAAAGCAACAAAAAACACCAATGAAAACTATTAAAATTACCTATTGGGCAAGCACCGCAATTGTCGCATTGATGATGACCTATTCTGCTTACGCTTACCTCACAGAACCGATGATGAAACAGGCATTTCAGCACCTTGGCTTTCCGGATTATTTTAGAGTAGAACTTGCGGTTGCCAAGATCATAGGAGCCATTCTGCTAATCGCACCTGTCGCCCAGCGATTCAAAGAGTGGGCTTACGCAGGCTTCGGTATCACTTTTATCTCCGCGTTTACCGCACATACCATGTCTGGAGACCCTATATCTGCGCGTATCATGCCGGTCGTCTTCTTAATTCTGCTGATCGTTTCCTATTTCAGTTTCAGAAAGTTTGCCGATGTCAAACCTAGTGCGGAAACCGTTTAGATGCAGCCAATATTTTTCATATTGCGGAGTAAATAACAGCGCAGTATGAAAAATCTTATCCCATAAGGGTAAAGAAAATACCTTCAGATCTTTTCTCCCGTCCTGCGCATGATCTTCGCGATAACAAACATAACTGCTGCTGAAAGCAGAATCAGGATGAGGTAACTATAACTTAGATTCGTTTCATCCTTTGCCGGTATGAAATAAATAATGGCATAACTGAAGAAAGATACGATCACATAATTGAATCCTCCGGTAAGCCCGCTGGCAATGCCCGCATTTTTAGGAAACCTGCTCAAACAAAAAGTAAAGAAGCTGTTGAATGTATATCCGGACATCGCATGGATAACAAAAGCAAAAATAAGCATCGAATATAAATTGGAAACAAAGCCAGTGCTGAGCAACATGGCAATACCAACGACGATCTGCAAGCCGAGGTTCGTTGTCAGTCGTTTAGCAAAGGGCCTGTGAATAGTCGATTTGCTGATCATTCCGCCAAACATAACAGCAGAACCCAGTATCAGAGAGCTATACCCGGCTACTATCGGACTAAAGCCAAGTTCGTGCTCGATAATAAACGGCCCGGTCATGTTGTAAATCATCACCATGCTGTAAGCCAGGCCCAGCATCACAATACCTAATGTAAAACTAGGCGTTCTGATCATGTCCGTATAAATCAGGCTAATGGATCTGAGGTTGAACGGCATTTTTTGCCTGATAGTCTCACCGCTAAAAACCAGTTCCAAAATCAGGATCACAGCTGCGAATACGGCCAGGAAATAGAAGTTAGACTGCCAGCCGAAATAGCTCTGCAGATATCCACCCGCAAAAGGGGCGATTATAGGTGCTGTCGCCCATATAATAGAGAACATACTCAGGTAATGCTTCAGCTTATCCCCTGAAAAGACATCGATGAAATAGGCCCTCTTGGAAACCACGATCGCAGCCACCGTTATTCCATGAACTATCCTCATGGCATAGATCATATAAATGTTCGACGTATTCGCGATTATCACACTCGCCAGAGCGAATATCGCCAGACTTACCAGGTTGATCCTGAACCGGCCAAAGCTATCCAGAAAACTGCCCACAAATAACTGCCCAACCCCATAGCTGATCAAAAAGAGGCTTAGAGTCATCTGCACTTGTATTTCGCTGACCTGCAGCGCAGCAGCCATCGTAGGCAGAGAAGGGATATAAACATCGGTTGCGAATCCCGATAAAGGGATCAGCGCAAAGGCCAGTAAAGTAGAGATGCGTTGATGTTCCGGGTTTAAAGATTTTGCAGGTTTCAATGCGAAGTTTTTTGAGACCGCAAAGTTAATTTTTACGTTTCCTTTAAAACAGAGGCTTAAAACATCCGATTGTAATAAAAATTAACGGGTTAATTTTTGCACGGCGTCCAGGTGTGTTTTCAGTTTAGGCAGATATTTTTCAGCATAAGCCTTTACCGCCGGATCCTTCGAACCTGCACCCAATTCATAAAGAGCAATCGCTCTCCTGTGGTCTTCCAGCATAACGATCAGGTAAGCCCTGTCAAATTTATCGCTGCTCATAGCGCCCAATTGTTGAGTCGCCGCCTTGTAATCCTGCTCTGGTTTTAAGGTGTCAGAAACCAGGCTAATGGTGATGTTTTTTGAAGCAGCCAGACTTTTAAGATCAGCATCAGACATGGTATGATCGTCGACAATCATCTTTCCAATCGTTTTTACATCTGCGCTCTGACCTTTTTGCTGCGCAACTTTGCCTAGTTCAATTTCTTTCTTTCCAGCAAGGGCAGCCAGGTGAATGAAAGATTCCGTAGAGAGCTCCCCCTTTTCATTTACCGGAAATTGAGCAACCGTAGTATCCACAGAAGCCTGAACTCCGGCTGAAGTTAACCCGGTCGGACTGGATGGCGTATTGGGGTTTGCAGGAACAGCAGATTGGCCGGTTGTAAGCGATGTACCCTCAGTAGATGCGTCAGCCGTACTCTTAGTACCTGAACAGGCCGCTATGGCACTTGCTGTAAACAGCAGCACAGCCATGTTAGTTAAATTTTTCATAGGATTTCAATAGATTAGATTTATACATTAAACCAAATCCCATACATAAAGTTTTTACCTTTAATAATTATCAGTCAGATCAGTAAAATATAAATAGCTGAAATCAAACAAGTTGGATTTGTCAGGGGAAGAGAAATAGACAATACTGTTGCTTAACGATCCTGAGGTAATCCCTTAACAACTGAATATTGCTCGCCAACGAAACCAAGGAATGCTGAGGCGGTTGCTTTAATGAATCAAAATCCGGTTTCGTGTGTTATTACGTAAATCATATACATGAAGATATTGCTAACCGGAGCCACCGGATATATCGCACAAAGATTGTTGCCGGTGCTTTTGGAAGACGGCCATCACGTTGTCTGCTGCGTTCGGGAAAAAGGTCGTTTCGATCTTCAGAAATACAAAGGCTATAACCTCGACTTAATTGAAGTCGACTTTCTGGAGGCACAGACCCTGCACGTCATACCCGAAGATCTTGATGCCGCCTATTATTTGCTGCATTCCATGTCGGGCGAAAAAGGCGATTTCTCGGGGCTGGAACAGAAAACAGCTTTAAATTTCAGAGACCGGATTGAGCAGACAACAACCGCTCAGGTGATTTTTCTAAGTGGGATAGTAAACAGTGAGCAGCTGTCCAAACACCTCAACAGCAGACAACAGGTAGAAAAAACCCTCGCATCCAAAGTGTATGCGCTCACTACCCTCCGTGCCGGTATCATCGTCGGTTCAGGAAGCGCGAGCTTCGAGATCATCCGCGATCTGGTGGAAAAATTGCCCGTCATGATTGCCCCAAAATGGCTCAATACCCGGTGCCAGCCAATTGCCATCAGAGACGTACTAAAATTTCTGTTCGGCGTACTGCTGAAAGATTCAACATATAACCGCAGTTTCGACATCGCAGGGCCCGAAGTTCTTACCTACAAAGACATGCTCCTCCGGTTTGCAAAAGCAAGGGGCTTGAAAAGAAGAATTCTGATAGTACCCGTCATGACGCCAAAACTGTCCTCTTACTGGCTGTACTTTGTCACCTCTGTTTCTTATCCCTTAGCCAGAAATCTCGTCGAAAGTATGAAGGTAGACGTTGTCGCTAAGCCTAACGATCTGAAAGCACTCCTTTCTATCGAACCGATCAAATATGAGGAAGCCATCATGCTTGCCTTCGGTAAGATCGAACAAAATCAGGTAATCTCCAGTTGGAGGGACGCCATGAATGTAGACGCTTACGATAGAAACCTTGCCAAGCTGATCGAAGTGCCGGACGACGGCTGTTTTAAAGACCGCCGTTCCGCTCCCGTTAAAGACCTTGAATCCGCCATCCAGGCCATATGGTCAATTGGCGGAGAAAAAGGCTGGTATTACGCCAACTGGTTATGGGACCTGCGGGGATTTATTGATAAGCTCTTTGGCGGGGTAGGCCTGCAGCGCGGCAGAACAAGTATCAATCAATTGTTCCCTGGCAGGGTCATCGACTTCTGGAGGGTCATACTGGCCAATAAAGACGAAAAAAGACTATTGCTGTACGCAGAAATGAAATTACCCGGCGAGGCCTGGCTGGAATTTAAGATCGACGATAACCAGGTACTACACCAGACGGCCACCTTTCGGCCGGTAGGCATCTCGGGCAGATTGTATTGGTACGCCGTATTTCCCTTCCATGCGTTTATTTTTCAGGGCATGCTCAACAATATTCTGTCCGCTGCGAAAAAGCAGCCCGAAAAATTACTTTAGCTTCAGTTCCGTTTTTAACACTTTTTGATTGCGCATAAACTCTATCGTCATCACCGACCTGCCGAACTGGGCATTGTAGATATTCAGCAAATCCTGCACTTTAAATACAGGTTTTCCATCCGCACTTCTGATCACGTCTTTAGCCTGAAGACCAGATTGTGTAAGTAAAGAATGTTCAGCTGCATTAGCCACGATCGCACCGTTGGTGTCGGGCAAACCATAAACCGAACGCTCACCAAGTCCATCCACAGATTTGATCTGCCCGCCCAAAAAAGGAACAAGAACAGATGGGTCGGCCAGGTTCTGTTCCTGAACCAGTGGAGCTATAAGCGGTTGCGAAGCCATCTTTTTGAGTGCTGCTTTTTTAACACCAAACCGCCTCATAGAGATGCTCCTGAAACCAATGTTGAACACAGGTGAATTGACTGCGACAGCATAGTTGCCCTTTGCCTGATCGGCAAAAAGTGGATTTCCCGAAATACTGCCCAGGTCATTGCCAAAGCTTTTCGCGTTAGCAAGTGCAGCCGCATCCAGAAAAAAATTAGAATCTATTTCTTTTCCCCAGTCAGTGATGCCAATCGGTTCATATTTTTTTGTGACCACATTGTGCTTAAATACGTCACCGCTGTTCAGGAACCAGACATGAGGATGGAAAGAATTGTTGATGATGATGTTATTTTCAACGACGCGCTGAAACCCTTCGCGCAGCTTTAATCCGCCATTTAAACACACATTATTATAAATGCGGTAGTTGGAAGAACCATCGTCAAGGTCAATGTCCCAGCCATGATCACACCTGAAGCGATTGTCGTGAATGGTGGTCTGTTGCTGTGCATCCAATAAGATCAGTTCAGGATGGGCCAAAACAATACTATCCATATATTTGCGGTTCGGATGCCAGAACCGGTCTCGTCCCCACGAATTGAAAGCTCCGTGGTCACCCGTTTCCAGCACCGTATTGAATACCTCGTTGAAAGCGATTTCATGACCACCCCAGCAACCGTCGCCAATGTTTATTCCTGCTCTTGGCGTATTGTAAATAGTGTTGTGGCTCGCCACTATTCCGGAAGACATGGCAATCTGTACACCGGTAGCCTGCTTTTCCACCTCACCCAGATTGTGGAAAAGATTGTCAGTAACCACACACTCCTGCGGATAATCGTTGTTCAGAGGACCCGCAATTTTATCGATCTGATCATAAGATAAAGACGCGTTGTAATTATTCAGTGCCGAGCGAACAGCGCTGCGGTTACCCACAAAGCACACAGCACTGGCTCCGATATTAGCTACATAACACCCGCTGATGCTATCCCTTACATTGTAATTACTCAGCATCATCGCATTGCCGCCAAGCCCTGTAAAACTGCAATCAGTTATTTTGCAATTTTCAGTTCCATCAAAAAGTATGGCACCTCCTCTGTAAATGGTCCAGTCACTCCTTAGCAGGGGCTCCCTGGTTTCCATAAAGCTCCGCTCATTGTGCAGAAAATTCAGTCCGCTGATTTCGATATTCCTAACAGGACGCTCAGCCGAGCCTTTCAGTTCAATACTATTTTTCAGATGAGAAACCTCTACCGTGGCGGTATGAATGCGAACGCCCGTAGCAGGAAAATAATAAAGTATGTTCGCCTGCTTATCAAGAAACCACTCGGCCGGGTGGTCCAGTTCTTCCCTGATGTTCTCAACAAAACGGTGCTGGCTATGCATTTCAGACGGGCGATTGTTCTGCCAGCCACCCTCGAGCTTCAGATTTCCGTTCTGGTCACTACCAGTAATCAGATAATCCCAGCTGCCCCACTCACCCGAATGTAGCGCATGCACGTAACCACCTTTCGGATCTTTCCATTTTTTCACCCGCTCCGGAGCTATGGCATCAGCAGAAGTTCCGTTAAAGATTCGCGCCTTCGGATCGTAGTTTGGATAGCGGGCCATTTGCTGCAACACACCATTAATATAAAGTCTTTCAAATGAAATATTTGCAGGAACCCGCGCCTTAAAAAGGCCTTTGCCGGCAACGGTCCAGTTTAGCTGGAGCTTACGGCCCGCGCTGATGAACACATTTTCTTTTGCATAACTGGAAATGCGCAAACTTCGTACTGTCGTCTCAGCCGACCTGATTAAAATAGTAGTGTCCAGGTAATATTTTCCGCCGCGTATGGCTATGTTAACATCTGCATCCGCAATTTCTCCAGCAGCCTCCAGCGCCCTGTTTATCGATTTAAAAGGTTTGGCAAGGCTTCCGTTATTCCGATCATTACCGGCAAGGGAAACATATAACCTCGTTTGAAGATTTTTTGAGGCCCGGTCTTGTCCTGCTGCACCCGCAATAACTGACGATAAAATTAAAGCAACAA
>DATFQH010000367.1:0-5687 GCA_035264385.1 Pedobacter sp. | reverse complement strand
AAACATGAATATGCAAATCTTTGGAGAAGAGGATCGAAAATGATTTTGGCAAATTCAGTATTTATCGGCTTTAAATTCGGTATTGACATCCGCGATAAAGAAACTGGTGATGCATTAACTGATGGAACATCATTGATTAAGAATAATATTTATCAGTCATTTACAGCTGGTAAAGATGTTGTGGCGGATGGTGCGACGCCATCATTCGGAACAGTTGATTTGCTAAAAACATATTTGACATCTAAAAATAACACCTTTGTTGATGAAGCAGCTGCAGCATCACTACTTGCTGCCCCTTTCAGCCTGACATCACCAAGCTTTACCTTAAAAACAGGTTCTGCTGCATCAGCAGGAGCTACTTTTTAATCAGCGTTAAAATATAAAGCCCCCTTCCGGATTTTATTCGGAAGGGGGCTTTATATTTACGGAGATGCTCCTGATTTTAAATATCTTGGCTCCATTTCAGAACTGATGGAATCCAACTTACAAACAACAGGATCTCATTAAAAAAACCCGCGACTCCCTGCTTAAAGCAATCGGAAATATTCCCTCATGGCCTATACGCATACACCACCTGATACGGCACATTTCTCAAATTCGCACTGATCTGGCCAATACTCAGGTTCTCCTTTTGGGGAGTCGGCTCGCAAACAGAATAAATCTTGCCGTTGTAAATTATCGGCCGGCCCACTGGCTTGTCAAACTGCACGGCCACGGTAATGTGTGTCGGGTACAATAAAGCGATCATCGGGAGGTCATAGATCTCTTTAACCAGGTAGAAAAACAAAGCCGCCCTGTCGTCACAATCACTGTATTCAGAAAAAAGCGTCTCTTCCGGAGACAGCCGCTTCTCCTTACCAAAGTTCTTGTCATCATCTTCATACAGCAATGCATAACGCGTAAAGCGCATTAGGTAGTCAATTCCCTTTTTCTGTTTCATTCCACTTACATTCTTTTTCAGCATAGGGATCAGCGAACCATAAGTCTCCTTGCTCAAAGGAATATTGAAATAAGATTCAAAATCCACCACAGGATAATTGGCGAATATGAGTGCTATTTCCGGGTTAAGCTTCACGTTGAAATGATAAACTTTATGCCCGTAGCTGAAGGCAATCTCCTTTTCCTCATAATTTCCCGGTTTAAAATCAGGCATGCGGGTCACTTTATAGGAGAAAGCACGCCTTGCTTCAGGAATGCTGATCATCCGGTGGGGCGGGACCTTGTTTAGATCCGCGTAAGCATAATCATGGCGGTTCAGGCACATGTACTTCTTATCTTTATAGGTCACAAATGGAATATCCGAGATATCCTCGTCATTGTAGACGTAGAAAATGATCCTGTTATCGGCTATCGTAAGCCTTGCATCATAACCGGATTTGACCATCAGGAACCATTTATAGAAGGTATAGCGCTCATAATTGTCTTTTTTTGGGCTGATGGCCTGCGCAGTCTTCCTGATGAGCTGGTAATACATCCAGTCATTCAGCTGGTGTTTTTCTTTATAAGCAAGCAGCGTGTCTACAACGGCGGCATAATCACCAGCTTCGGCCCGCCTGTAAGACGAGCGGATATACTGTTCAGATAAGCTGTCAGACACACTTATGATCAGAGAAGAATCTATACGGATATTGAAAGTCGAATTGTAAAATTCATAGCTGAGCTGGTAACCCCGGGTCTGGCCGTAGGAGGAAGAGTTGGCGAGAAACAGGAGCAATGCACCTAGTATTTTAAACCAGCGGCCCATGACGTGAAGATTAATTAATATTATAGTAACATTAAATGTACGCAGAATTAATATACGTTGTACATTAAGTTTTCGCTCACTTTATTCTTATCATAATGGATGATTAACAACACCTTAACATGGCAAATCTACTTTTGTGGCGTAAATATTTGGTTAGTATTTATACGTTTAGGTTTAGTTGATAAACACAAGCCCCGGTGGATGCCAGGGCTTGTGCTTTTTTCAACAGGATTCCACCTGAACGGTCGATACAAAAGTTGATTCCCGTTTGATCAGCGTTGATTTTAAGGTCTGGACCTCATGAGTGTCAAAAGGTTTCTTATCCAGTATCCTGAACAAAAGACCCGCCGCTTCCTTGCCAATTTCAAATGCGGGCTGGGTAACTGTGCTGAGCGAAGGACTCAATAACGGGGCCGTGCTCAAATTGGAAAAACTAATGATCTTAAGGTCATCAGGGATATTTAAACCCAGTTCCCTGCACACATAATAGCAGGGCAGCGCAAACTCTTCGATAGAAGAAACAATGCCATCCGGCTTCTGCGCGTTCAGCAACTCCCTGATGTTCTCATAATTCCCGTCCTCATCCTTATCGTAATTAACAATCAGTTCTTCACCAAAATCCAGCTGATGGTCCTTTAATGCATTCTGATATCCGGCCAGCCTTTTTTGCCCGGTACTCAGGTTGCTGAGCGCAAAAAGAAAGGCAACTTTCCGGCATCCGTTTTCAATCAGATGGCAGGTCGCATTATAAGCACTTTCATAGTCATCCGTGGTGATCTTTACCGCATCGATATCTTCAATGGTCCTGTCGAAGAAGACAACAGGGATCTTATTTACCAGTTCCTTAAAATGCGCATAATTCTCAGTGCTGCTGCTCACAGAGATCAGAATTCCATCTACGCGCCCGCTAAGCAGACTGTCCGTAAAGGCGATCTCCGTTTCGCTGTTTTCATGTGTCTGATAAATCAGAACATGGTAATCCCGCTTGCGCGCAATCTCCTCGATGCCATTTATGGCCAGCGAAAAGAAATTATTGGCGATCTCGGGGATGATCACCGCTATTGTTTTTGTTTTATGGCTGCGCAGGTTACTGGCGGCAGGATTGCGTTCGTACTTCAGTTTTTTGGCAAGGTCCCATACCTTTTGCTTGGTGTCTATACTGATCTCATAGCTGTCATTGAGGGCCTTTGAGACAGTTGCAATGGATATGTTTAATTCTTTAGCTAATGTTTTAACAGTAACGTTGCCCTTCATTTATCAGGAAATTGAGAGTTAAAAATCTAATATGGGATCATGTTTCACTTAAACGTATTCGTAAATAAAATATTTGTTCAACCCTGGAATTAATAATTTTATATACAGCTTTGATAAGTAAGACCTCCCAAATGGTCTTGCGAAAACCAAATATAATACAATTAATTTAACTCATTTTCCGATGAGTGAAACTGATTTAGCGTAAACCAAATATGAACCATCTGGATACTTCCGATTACGTAGTCTTCTTTGTTTATTTCATTGTGATAGCAACTTATGGCTACTACATCTATCATAAGAAAAAGACGACTTCTACCAGTGCAAAGGATTTTTTCCTCGCAGAAGGTTCTCTAACCTGGTGGGCAATCGGAGCGTCCCTGATCGCCTCAAATATATCTGCAGAACATTTTATCGGCATGTCAGGCTCTGGCTTTGCATTGGGACTTGCCATTGCAACCTACGAATGGATGGCTGCCGCCACGCTGATCATTGTTGCCGTCTTTATTATTCCGGTCTATCTGAAGAACAAGATCTTCACCATGCCCCAGTTTTTATCAAAGCGGTATAATGACAAAGTGAGCACCGTTATGGCCGTATTCTGGTTACTGGTGTATGTATTTGTAAACCTTACCTCCATAATTTATCTCGGAGCCCTAGCTATTTCATCGATATCACCCATCAGCTTCGAATGGTCTATCGTAGGCCTCAGTATCTTTTCTATGGTAGTAACCCTTGGAGGAATGAAGGTTATCGGTTATACCGATGTCATCCAGGTACTGGTACTGATCTTTGGCGGGCTGATCACCACCTACCTTGCACTTTCTTTACTCTCTAATGAATACGGTTACGGCGGAGACATTTTCAAAGGACTTTCCGTTCTAAGAAAAGAAGCACCCGATCATTTCCATATGATATTTGATTCCTCGCATAAGTACTACAAGGAACTGCCCGGTTTATCCGTATTGATTGGCGGCATGCTGATCAACAACCTGGCCTACTGGGGTTGCAACCAGTATATTGTACAACGAGCCCTGGGGGCTGATTTAAATACTGCCCGTAAAGGCATTTTATTTGCGGCGTTTTTAAAACTGCTAATTCCAATCATTGCCGTACTTCCCGGTATTGTAATGTATGTACTGCACAGTAAAGGCTTGTTTGCCGCTGAGATGTCGGATGCCGGTGTTCTGAAACCGGATCATGCTTATCCTACCCTGATGAATTTATTGCCGGCCGGCTTAAAAGGTATCGCCTTTGCTGCCCTTACAGCGGCCATTGTAGCCTCATTGGCGGGCAAGGCAAACAGTATATCTACCATTTTCTCACTCGACATTTATAAGAAATACTTTAACAAAACAGCCTCCGATAAAAAGATGGTCAATGTAGGCCGCTGGGCAGTTGTTGTTTCCATGACCATTGCGGCAATCGTAACACCCGCCTTAAGATCCCTGGATCAGGCATACCAGTTTATCCAGGAATACGTAGGCTTTATTTCACCGGGTGTGCTGGCAATCTTCCTGCTCGGTTTTTATTGGAAGCGTACCACCGCCGCCGCCGCCATGACGGGGGCATTGGTTACCATTCCCCTTTCAACGGTGCTAAAGTTTTTACCCGTATGGACAAATGGTGCCTTCCCGGATTATCCTTTCCTGGACAGGATGGCTATTGATTTTGTGGTCATTGTCATCCTGATGGTTGTGATCAGTCTGAGCAAGCCGCAACAAGCCGCCGCTGAAAACGCAATTGAAGTAGACACGTCTATGTTTAAGGTCAGTACCAGTTTCGCCATTGGTTCTGTTTTGATTATGGGCATACTGGCAGCCCTGTATACTGTATTCTGGTAAGTTAGAAATTGATCAACATTAAAAAACAAAGTTATGAAAGCGCAAAAAAAAGAAGACAAGAATCCGTTATCAAGTCTGGAAGAGTGGGAAGACGATGTGTTGAGAAGATATCCTGAACCTGGTATTCCCGCCAAGAGCAAGGAAGAGTTCAGAAATTACGATAGCCCAGAAATCGATTCGGTAAGGGAATTTTACAGGCTGAACCACAAGTACCAGACCTACGACAATGTGCTGGCCAAAAAGCAAAACTTTCTGCAGTTTGATAAAAAGGAAATGCCCTGGTGGCAGGCGATGGAATACCTGAATACGCTGATAGACGATTCAGATCCCGATATATCACTCGACCAGCTGCAGCATTTGCTGCAAACAGCCGAAGCCATCCGTGCAGACGGACACCCCGATTGGTTTGTACTAACTGGTTTTATCCACGACCTGGGCAAGGTGCTCTGCCTCTTCGGAGAGCCGCAATGGAATGTAGTCGGCGATTCTTTTCCCGTAGGCTGCAAGTTTTCAGACAAGATCGTTTTTCCTGAATTTTTTGCCGATAATCCCGACACCTACGATGAACGATACAATACAAAATATGGTGTTTATTCACACCAGTGTGGCCTGGATAACATTCACATGTCATGGGGCCACGATGAATACCTGTATCACCTGACAAAAAAATATCTGCCCGAGCCCGCTTTATACATGATCCGTTACCATTCCTTTTATTCGCAGCACCGTGAGCACGCCTATGACCATATATTGAGCGCACACGACAAGGAGATGTTCAAATGGGTGGATAAATTCAATCCTTACGACCTATATTCGAAAAGTCCGAAACCACCGGTGGTAAGTGAGTT
>DATFQH010000366.1:0-6625 GCA_035264385.1 Pedobacter sp. | reverse complement strand
CTAAACTTTTTAAAAGGCTCTCCGAAATAGCAGTACATGAGATCAGATTCCTTAAATGCTTTTATCTCGTCACCGGAAGTTGAACTAACGTCGAGCAACTGCTGCTCAAATTTTTCCCCGTTGCTGAGCGCTATCGCTCCTAAACTTTCCGAGGTACTTAATTGGAATGTTATAAGTTGACTTTTAAAGTATTTTGGAAATACCTGTTCGAGATCCAGATGGTATTTGCTATTTATATTTTTCAGAATAGCTGTCTTTTTTCGCAATTGGCGCTGTTGATCAAGCCAGACTTTCAATTTGCTACTCCACGCCACGTAATTTTCTATAGTGTAAATGGTGTAACTGGCAGTATTTTGTGGCAGGATGTTATTTATACTAATCTTTTGCGCGCGAAATGATGAATATAATTGAAAGTAACTATTATTGCCATTAAGATTTGTGGTGCCGCTAAACAATATCTTGTCTGTACTGTAATTATAAACCAGTGATGCAAAAGCATTTTGATTATTTAATACAGAAAGGTTCCCATTTAACTTCCCGGGCATGATAACGGTTAGCAATTTGGGAAGGTTGTTGAAGTTAATATAAACTTCAGCAAGACTGCTTTTCTCCAGTTTGCTGTTCGAAGTGATAAATTCCGCAAATGGATTACTCTTATCTGTGGCAGCAGACAGTGCCTTAAGAACCGTATTGACACTACTGGAAAGCAGAATGAGATTTTCTCTTATTGCAAGGAAGAAGACACTGCTATCGGGTAAAGTAATACTTGTCAATTTTCCTGTTGTGGCTAATCTGATGCCCTGAGACTTCATTGCATTGATTAGCAATGCAGAACCATTCTCAACACTGATCTTGGTGCTATACAGGAATTCTATTGTCTTGTTTTCTCCGGGCAGTAAGCTAATATATACATTTTCCTTTCCAGCGAGGCGGCCTATTGTCTCTTTACTTAACAGATATTTGTTCAACGATTGAAGACTGGCAGATTTTTCTTTACCGACTAGCTCAGCAATAAGACTTTGACCAGCTAAAATATCAACAATACTCTTGTCATTTTGAAAAGAAAAAATAATTGACGCATTGCTGGTTGCTGTATAAAGTAATGCATCATCATTTTTTTTACCGGTTTGCAGACCGGAGAAATAAAGATAAGCCATTGTAACAATGGCAATAAGTAATACAATAATTAAGACGAGAATCCTTTTCATTTGATGTATATACAAACTTAGATAAAACTGGCTAAGCATTCACGCATAGCAATAAAAAAATGTTAATTTTGTGTTATAAAAGCGGGTTTAATATGAATAAACGGATATTGATGACTGCATCTATACTTGGTTCCATTGCAGTGATACTTGGTGCATTCGGGGCGCATGGATTAAAACAACTTATTGATGCGAATGAGCTGACGATCTGGGCTAAAGGTGTTGAATACCAGTTTTATCATGTTTTTGCGCTCCTTTTCCTTTCCTTTTTTAAGTCAGAAAACTATAAACTGGTTAAGTTGTCATATGGTTTTTTTACCTTTGGGATTATATTATTTTCAGGGTCGCTATATCTTCTGGCGACAAGAACCATTCTTGAAGCAGGCTTCATTGCCTATATTGGTCCGGTAACTCCTATTGGTGGGCTGATGCTGATACTTGGCTGGGTTTCCTTATTTTGGACAGCCTTAAAAAATAGATAATGCTGGATTTTCATACTGTAGATTTCGAAGAAAGAGAAACGCTTTTTATTGAAGTGATCCTGCCACTTTCTCTTGCGAAAAATTACAGCTACAGGGTGCCCTTTGATCTTAATGATCAGATTGCGACAGGCAAACGTGTGGTCGTGCAGTTTGGAAAGAATAAGATTTAT
The DNA here is from genome assembly GCA_035264385.1 of Pedobacter sp. GTDB lineage: Bacteria > Bacteroidota > Bacteroidia > Sphingobacteriales > Sphingobacteriaceae > Pedobacter. Next base: position 4,768 of record DATFQH010000366.1, on the reverse strand, counting down.
ACTGCTTTAATCAAAAGTATAAGCAAACATGCACCCGAAGTTTATGAAGCCAAATACATCATAGATGTGATCGATACACATCCTATCATAACAGCAGAGCAATTACAGCTATGGCAATGGATGTCTTCTTATTATTTGTGTAATGAAGGCGATGTTATGTCTGCCGCATTGCCTGCAGGGCTAAAACTTGCGAGCGAAACGATTATTGTTCTCAGAGAAGATTCAGAGCCTGGAGAAGAGGCTTTTACAGATAAGGAGCAAACTTTGCTAATGGCCTTAAGAAGCAGGCCCAGGCTTACGATTGATGACGTCTCAGCCCTTCTTGGTCAAAAAACCGTGTATCCTATTATCAATTCATTGCTCAGTAAAGGAATGGTCTATATTGCTGAAGAAGTCATTGAGAAATATAAACCACTGTTAAAGTCATTTGTAGTACTGAATTCCTTTTATCAGGATGAAGCCCATTTGCGACAGCTTTTTGATGTTTTGGAAAGAGTACCCAAACAATTGAATGCATTTTTGGCTTATCTAAAACTCAGTAAACAACAAAAACAGATTTCAAAGCAACAACTGCTGGAAGAGAGCGACTGTGGTGCTGCTGCATTAAAAACACTCGTAGATAAAGAAATATTTAGTATAATAAAAAGGCCGGTAAGCAGGCTTCGGGATAATGCCGATGAGTTTATACTGAACTTTGAACTGAGCGCAGCGCAGAACGAAGCATTGGAGCAAATAGAAGACGGTTTACAGGAAAAAGACGTAGCGCTGCTTCATGGAGTCACGGCATCCGGTAAAACGCAGATCTACATAAAGCTGATCGAGAAAGCTATAGAGACAGGAGGGCAGGTATTATTCCTACTGCCTGAAATAGCGCTCACTACTCAAATAGTTGAACGGATACAGAAATACTTTGGAGATTCGATAGGGGTTTACCATTCTAAATTTAACAACAACGAACGAGTGGAGATCTGGAATAAGGTACTAACAGGCAAATACAGAGTTGTACTTGGAGCCAGATCTGCGGTCTTTCTTCCCTTTAAGGAACTGAAGCTGATTGTTGTAGATGAAGAGCACGAATCTTCCTATAAACAGCAGGAGCCGTCTCCAAGATACCAGGCCAGAGACGCTGCCATTTATCTGGCGCATTTGTATCGGGCGAAAGTACTGCTAGGCTCGGCTACACCTTCTATTGAGAGCTATTTTAACGCGAATAACCGTAAATATGAGTTGATAACCTTGAATGAGCGGTTCGGAGGTGTTGAGCTTCCATTACAGGAAGTGATTAGTATATCAGAAGAGACTAAACGCAAGAAAATGATTTCTTATTTCTCCGGCAAGCTGGTCGATGAAATCACTAATACGCTCAAGAGTGGAGAGCAGGTCATTCTATTTCAAAACAGAAGGGGTTATGCAACAATTCTAATTTGCGGGACCTGTGGCTATGCACCTAAATGTGTCAATTGCGATGTGTCTCTGACCTATCATAAAACAAGTGGGAAGCTCCATTGTCATTATTGCGGATACCACCAGAGTAGTATCAATATCTGCCCGGCATGTGGTTCCGTACATATTGAACAGAAAGGATTTGGAACTGAACGTGTTGAAGAAGAACTGAAATTAATCTTTCCTGATGCTGTTATTGCGAGGCTGGACGTTGACAGTACACGTACGAAAAATGGACTGCAGCAGATCATATCCGAATTTCAGGATAAAAAAACAGATATCTTAATAGGTACTCAAATGGTAGCTAAAGGACTTGATTTTGATAACGTAACCTTAATTGGAGTGATCAATGCCGATACGCTTTTGAATTATCCTGACTTCAGGGCTTTCGAAAGAAGTTATCAATTACTTGCGCAGGTGGCCGGCAGAGCCGGCAGAAGGGATAAGCAAGGGAAGGTGATCATTCAGGCTTACGATGACAACCACAGGATCATCAATCAGGTCATCGGAAATAAATATTTGGAAATGTATAACGAAGAGCTGGCAGAACGCAGACAATTTCACTATCCGCCCTTTACCAGACTGATTTTTATCAACATCAAGCATAAAGATGCTGACGTATTGAATGTAGCAGCCCAAAAATTTGCCGCTCTTTTGAGAGCGCAGCTGGGGCATAGAGTACTTGGCCCTGAACAACCGTTGGTATCAAGAATCAGAAATTATTACATTAAGCAGGTTATCATAAAAAGCGAACGAAGCACTTCCGTTGCTAAGGTAAAATCTATTTTAAAGGATGTAATTCTGACATTTCAATCAGAAAAAGATAACCGCAGTGTAACGCTGCAGGTAGATGTCGATCCTTATTGATTTATTGCGATTGATTCTGTGCAGATTAGATGTTTTTTAAGGCTATAGCACCAGATTGTTAATAATTTTAAGATTCAAAACGCTATTTTTGGGATTGTATGGCATATAAGTTTGTTGACAATTATAGGGAACGGGGCGCTAGGAAGAAATTAGTTGTTCACCTTGAATCCAGAGGTATTACCGACAAGGGAATACTTAAGGCTATTGGAAAAGTTCCCCGTCATTTTTTTTTTGATGAAACATTCTGGAACCAGGCATATAAAGATATCGCATTTCCGATTGGCGACGGACAAACCATCTCACAACCATATACTGTCGCTTATCAAAGCGAACTCCTGCATATAAAAAAAGGCGATAAAGTGCTTGAAATAGGCACTGGGTCCGGCTATCAGACCTGTGTACTTATGGAGCTTGGAGCAAACGTTTATACAATAGAAAGACAGGAAAGTATTTACCGGCATACTATAAGAGTATTGCCTGGGATGGGTTATAATGCACATTTCTTTTTTGGCGACGGTTCCAGAGGAATTGCAGATCATGCACCGTATGATAAAATTATTGTAACTGCAGGCGCACCATTTGTACCGGAAATCCTATTAAAACAATTAAAAATAGGTGGGATACTGGTAATCCCGGTTGGTGATGAACATTCTCAGAAAATGGTTACAGTAATTAGGGTTAGCGAAACCGACTTCGACCGGATAGAACTCGATACCTTTAGATTTGTACCACTGGTAGGGGATCAGGCATGGTAACAGGATAGATGCAATCGGGTTAATAGCAATTAAACTTTCATAGCCCTATCCATCTCCCGTTTAGATTCTCTATCCTTAATGCTATCCCTTTTGTCAAATTCTTTTTTACCCTGTGCAAGCGCTATTTCTATTTTGGCGAAACCTCTCTCGTTGGTATAGATGCGCAGTGGAACAATGGTATAGCCCTTCTCTTCACTTTTGGCCTTTAATTTTTTCAGCTCTTTCTTTTGCAGCAGCAATGTCCTGTCACGTTTGATGTCATGGTTGTAGAAAGAACTGTGACTGTATTCCGAGATATGCAGGTTTCTGACGTACAAAATATTACCTATGAACATGCAAAATGCATCAGACATATTGGCTTTACCCTGTCTGATGGCTTTGATCTCCGTGCCAAGTAAAGCCAGACCTGCATTGAAATTTTCAACAATATGATAGTCGAAATAGGCTCTTTTATTTTTTATCTGAATATCGTTTTTCATTGGGAAAGTCATTTTCAAGAGCTATGAAATTACCAGGATGGTCCTGTGTCGATTCATAACAATCTGCTAATATCTCAATTTTATCTTACAATAAGGACTGGAATCGATACTTTGTGACGTACAGAATTAACTGTGGTACCGAGGATCAGGTCTTTAATTCCTTTGTGCCCATGAGCACCCATTACGAGTAATTCCAATTTATTTTTAGCTGTGATCTCGACTATTGCCTTTACTGTACCGCCGTAACCTATATGCGCTGTAGCGTCATAGCCAAGGTCTGCAAGGTTAGCTCTGTATTTCTCAAGATTGTCTGCATCGCTTTGCGTTTCATAATCCAAAGCAGAATCTCCATGATAACGTGCCACAGCAGTCTCAACGACATGTATAAGATAATAATGTGCATTTTTTCCACCTTGTATCAGGGCATGCCTGATCGTATTTCTGTCATTCTTCGAAAAATCAACTGTAATTCCGATGCGGGTGTAATTTATTTTCTCAACTTCCTGGATGTTCAATGCATTGCCATGAGGACTGGCATTTACTTCTCTTCTTCCCGAATTGATCAGCGGATAAAGAAATACAAACAACAGAAGCAAGCCGATTAAAATAGCGAGTGGAACAATAACAGCATAAACATACCATCCGCCAGAAGCACCCCAGCTACTGATCTCTTCTATAACAAGTTTTACATTTAATGAAACGATAACGATCGAACTTATCCATGCCAGTGCCTGTACCCATAGTTTAATTGCAAAACCCTTCATGGTTTTTTTATCAGAGGTAAAATGTATCAATGGAATAACCGCAAAACCGAGCTGAAGGCTCAGTACAACCTGACTCAGGATCAGCAGTCCGCCCAGGGCATCCTCACCGAAATACAAAATGGTAAAAAATGCCGGTATGATGGCCAGCAAGCGAGTAATTAGCCTCCGTAACCATGGTTGTATGCGCAGTTTGATGTGCCCTTCCATTACAATTTGTCCGGCCAGCGTTCCTGTAACGGTAGAACTCTGTCCTGCGGCAATCAGCGCAATAGCAAAAAGTGAAGGGGCTACGTTTCCAAATATATTCTGAAGGAGCTTGTATGCATCCTGGATTTCTGCAACTTCATGCAGGCCGTTTTTGAAGAATGCTGCTGCCGCTAGAATTAATATCGCAGCATTTACAAAGAATGCAAGATTTAATGCAACTGCGGTATCTATAAAATTGAATTTAATGGCCTCT
>DATFQH010000365.1:0-5416 GCA_035264385.1 Pedobacter sp. | reverse complement strand
GAATTCGATTACTTCTTCATCCGGAAAGTAATGTTCATGAAATATTCACAAGGTTTCATCGTACTACCTGGCGGTATGGGCACAATGGATGAGCTTTTTGAAGCCATCACCCTGATCCAGACCGGAAAGATTGCCAGGTTTCCTATCGTTTTGGTTGGTAAGGCATACTGGGGAGGTCTGGTAGACTGGATCAAAAACACCATGCTAAAAAAAGAACACAACATCCACGAAGAAGACCTTAACCTGTTCAGACTGGTAGATACCGCCGAAGAAGCAACAGAACACATTTTCAGGTTCTACGAAAAGTATGTACTGAAGCCAAACTTTTAATCCCTGCCCAACAAATTTCAGCTTGCTGTCGCTTTTTACGTATTCCCGGCGTCTAAGTGCATAAAAAACAACATGAAATACATTTATTTGCTGGCGCTTATCGCAATTACCACCATAGCCTGCGAGAAGGGATCACGAGGGCCCGGTCTGGAACCACCAAAGTCAGATCCTGTTCCGGGGAGTCTGAAATCTTCAAACTTCTATTACGTCGACGGCTCTTATTATGTAAAACATTACAATTATGACGGTTCAGGCAAACTGATCAGCGATCAGGATAAAACACCGGAAAGCGTGCTGATGTCGTCCCGTGAATATGCTTACAACAACGATGGGCAGCTGAGCATCCTTAGTCTGCGATCGGCCACAGCCAAAGTCGCTGAACATGCTTATACCTATCAGGCGGGTGTGCTCGTAAAATCTGAATACAGGGAAAATACCGGAGGGACATTCACCACAATCTTCGAACAGGTGTTTGAGTACAGTGCCGGAAAGATCAGTAAAGTTACCGTGAATCATTCCAATGCTGTACCATCCTATTATATCACCTACCTCTGGAATGGAAATAACGTGACCGGGCAGAAACGGTACGGGCTGCCTGCCGGAAACCTGCTGGAAGAAACCGTTTATGAATATGACAATAAGCCCAATCCTTATTATAAACTGGGTATGCCAAAGGACGGTAATCCCAGATACTCATCGGTCAATAATGTTACGCTGAACTCGACCAAACTGGCAGCGACGGGAATAACCGAACAGATCATCGCAGAATTCGAATACAATACCTCAGGATTGCCGGTAAAGCAAGACAACCGCTTTAAAGACGGCAGAAAGCTACACGAGCAGTCGTATTTTTATCATTAGTCATCCGGCACTTACGCTCAGCCCTGCATCTACCAAACGATTTAACCCTGCGTCTACCACCAACCTATGCATAAAAATTAGGTGCATAAAAAAAGCCTTCCATATGGAAGGCTTTTTGAGCGAAAGACGAGATTCGAACTCGCGACCCCGACCTTGGCAAGGTCGTGCTCTACCAACTGAGCTACTTTCGCTGATTTCAATGTTTACAAAACTTTTCCAAGCTTTATTTTGTACTCAGAGCGGGAATCGAACCCGCACGACTTTTAAGGTCACAGGATTTTAAGTCCTGCGTGTCTACCAGTTCCACCATCTGAGCATAACCTCTGCTACAACAGCAGGATTAATTCTTTTATAAATGCTTCCTGGTATGAAGGCATTTAGAGCGAAAGACGAGATTCGAACTCGCGACCCCGACCTTGGCAAGGTCGTGCTCTACCAACTGAGCTACTTTCGCATGTATTTTAGTACCCTCCGGTACTTCCCTTTGTTCATGAGCACTAAAAATATGCCCTTGTTTCCGTTTGGGATTGCAAATATAAATACTTTTAGATTAACGTCAAGTTATTTTTCATAAAAGTGAAGGGTTTCAATATAAGTCATTGGCCTTCAACACCTCCGCAACAACATCGCTTTCAAAACCCTTGCCAAGCAGGTATGTTGTGAGCTTATATTTACGCTTATAAGCGTCTTTTTCATGAATTGAAGGCAGTTTTTTCTCTGCGATAGTCAGTATAGTCTTCAAATATTCTTCCCCGTCAATGGTCTTCAGTGCATTCATAATCATCTTATCAGGAATTCGTTTCAGCTTCAGACCCTGTTTTATCTTAATCTTCCCCCATTTCTTGATCTTGAATTTACCAGATACATACGCTTTGGCAAAACGCTCTTCATTAAGAAAATTAGTTTGAATCAGCTCTGAAATCAGCTCTTCTACATCATCCTTCCATAATCCCCACTCATAAAGTTTGTCGCGTACCTCCTGCTGCGAGCGTTCCTGGTAAGCGCAATAATGCTCTGCTTTTGCAAGGGCAGCATTCCTGCTCAGTTTGATTGTCTTTTTTACTGGCTCTTCCACTTCTGCAATATTACTAAAATGCAAGTACTTAATATTAACATTCTTTTACCCGGATTCTTAAACTACAAATGGAAACAATACTTTTTTACTACACAATTGATTAATCAGTCAAACTAAAAACAATAATCGAATGCATTTTAACGACACAAACATTTACAATTTAGTTTTTCTCAACAAAATCGGCTTCAAATGCAGCCTGAAATGTTAAATTATTCTTAAAAAGGTGTAAATTAGCCCGAAATAGGAACCAATACCTGACTCCTTATCCGTATGGCTCATAAAAAAGTACTAAAAGTTGGATTAGATTCTGCAGCACCTTTTCCAATGCACTCCGATTACAATTCAGAGAAATTTGAAGGATTTGAAGTCGATCTGCTAAAAGCCATTACCGAACAACTGGATCTGGAGATTGAATATGAGGTATCGCTTTGGCAGAATATTCTCGAAAAGCTTTTTAAGGGAGAGCTGGATCTGATTTGCTCGGCAGTTACAATCACGCCTTCCCGACGTCACATCCTGGAATTTACCAACCCATATCTTCATTTCAGATTATGCGCCGTGGTGAACCAGGAAGACGATTTGAAGAACGTGGGCGATCTGAAAAATAAGACCATTGGGATCCGGGAGGCAACAGAAGCCGAAAAATATGTGCATGTGAATTTTCCCAGCAACAACATGGTGCATGCAGAAACCAATAAGGAGCTTTACAGAAAGCTGATGGCAGGTAAAATAGACCTCTTGATAGACGACTCGCCAATAGCTGGTGGTTTTTTGCAAAAAAACAAGAAATTAAAGGTTGGCATGTACTTGCCCGAAACCGATTCTCAGTATGCTATTGCCATGCGCAAAGGCGACATACAGCTCAAAGATCAGTTTAACGAAGTGCTTAGCCTGCTTCGGGAAAACGGTACTTATCAGGCCATTTACAAGAAGTGGTTTACCGATATTCAGTTTTAAAAAAGCGGTTTTTTTCTTTTATCGTTTAACCACAATTAAAGCAACTCCGTTTAACCAGAATTAAAGCAACTCCGGTTTGCATCAAAATTCCGTCATTGCCCAGTGTATGCTGAAGGTCATATAAGAACACATAATCCGATGACACACAAAAGTCCGTTCCAACGGTCAAAGTCCAACTATAGTCCAACTATACTCCAACTATAGTCCAGCTTTTAGCTTTAAAAGGTGGATTACTTCTGCATTGAACTTAAATTATTTATGCATTTTAAACCTAAGAAGCACCCGACCTCGGACTTACCAGCAAATGCCGATAATTTCATTCCTTATTAAAAAAGACTAATTTTGTCTATGAGCCATGCCATTTATAGCGTCAGTAAAATTGCTGAAATCCTGAATGTAAAATTCTTTAAAGATCATAAAGAAGCAAAGATCAGTAAACTGGTTATAGACAGCAGGAGCATTATAGATCCCGATGAATCGATCTTTTTTGCACTTAAAGCAAATAGAGACGGGCATGAGTACCTCGGCGATGCTTATGTAGCCGGGATCAGGAACTTCGTAATCAGCGATAAAAAATACCTGCAGGAATTTCCAGACGCAAACGTCCTGCTGGTAGATAATGTCCTGGAAGCATTGCAGACCATTGCCGGCTACAACAGACGGCAATATGACCTTCAGGTGCTGGCCATCACCGGCAGTAATGGTAAAACCATTGTCAAGGAATGGCTCTATCAGCTGCTTGCCGCAGACTACAACATCATCCGCAGCCCCAAAAGTTTCAATTCACAGATAGGTGTGCCGCTTTCGGTATGGCAAATTGAAGACGAGCATACCATGGCCATATTCGAAGCCGGGATATCGAAGGCAGGAGAAATGGAAAGTCTTTCAGACATCATCAAACCCACAATAGGCATTCTCACCAATATCGGAGAGGCACATGCTGAAGGTTTCTCTTCCAATCAGGAAAAACTACTGGAGAAGTTAAAGCTGTTTCAGGGCAGCGAACTTTTCATTTATTCACCGGAGTATACTGATGGGATTTCTTTGAATGATTTGCCGGGAAAAACAAAGTTTTCCTGGAGCCTAAAGCAAAAGGCAGACCTGCAAATCCTCTTTATCGAACCAATAGAAGGAAGAAACTATGTGAGGGCAAATTACAAGGGCGATGAGATAGAGTGTCTGATTCCTTTTCGGGACAGGGCTTCCCTGGAAAACGGCATCATTTGCTGGGCAACATTGCTTGCGCTTGGTTATACGCCCCAGGAGGCAGACCTCAGGCTTGAAAAACTAACACTGGTTGGTATGCGGCTGGAGCTAAAGACCGGCATCAATCAATGTTCGGTTATTGATGATTCTTACAGCGCAGACATTTCTTCCCTCGCGATCGCACTGGATTTTCTGAACCTGCAAAATCAGCACCCAAAAAAGACACTGATTCTTTCAGATCTTTATGAAACCGGTAAAAATGATCTGGTACTTTACACGGAGATCGCTGCTTTGCTGAAGCAGAAAAATCTGAACAGGCTCATTGGTATCGGCCCGCACATTTCGGCCTCGGCAGCACTTTTTGATCTTGAAGCTACTTTTTTTGAAAGCACGGCCGATTTCATAGACAACTTTCCCGCGCTGCATTTCATTAATGAAACCATATTGGTAAAAGGTGCGCGAAAGTTTGAATTTGAACGCATCAGCAAACTGATTTCGCAAAAAATACACGACACGGTTCTGGAAATAGACCTCAATGCGCTTGCCGGAAACCTTCATTTTTACCGCAGCAAACTAAAGTCAGGTGTCAAAGTCATGGCAATGGTAAAAGCTTTTTCCTATGGGAGCGGAAGTTTTGAGATAGCCAATCTGCTGCAGTACCACAAGGTCGATTATCTCGCAGTGGCCTATACAGATGAGGGTGTAACCCTCAGGAAGGCGGGAATTACTATGCCGATCATGGTCATGAGCCCTGAACCATCTGCTTTTGAAGCCATCATAAAACATCATCTGGAACCGGAGATCTACAACCTGGAAATCCTGAAAAGCTTTACTGCTGCCTTGTTTGAACATACTTCGGAATATCCTGTGCATCTTAAGATTGATACCGGGATGCACCGGCTAGGCTTCGAGGAACCTGATCTTCCTGACCTGCTCAGGGAATTGCAGGAAACAAATAAAATTAAGGTTGCTTCAGTTTTTTCTCAC
>DATFQH010000364.1:0-4083 GCA_035264385.1 Pedobacter sp. | reverse complement strand
AAATTTGCGTGTATCACCTATTTCGCTCTTTTTTGAGTTGCTTTTAGAAATTGCATGAGTACTTTTTCATCATTCTCGAGGGCTGTCTGGCTTACGGCCGGCTTCGTATTTACCTTTTTCAGATATTTGGATAACTTATCATTTTCAAAAGACTCGAGCAGCATGGGATATACGTAAGAACTTTTGCATACTGCCCTTGTGTTTCCCAGCTTACTGGCCACACAGTCGAGTACTTCTACGATCACCTTCTTTTTAGGCCTGCCGGCATCTGCAATACCACATTTAGCGAGCTGTCTCAGTGCCTCTATAGTTCCTCCCCAGGTACGAAAATCTTTTGCAGTAAAATCACAGCCGGAAATCTCCCTGATATAGTTGTTGATCCTGCCTGAGTCTATGGATCGGTGCTCCTTTCCCTCTGTATAATACTGGAACAGATCCTGACCGGGTATTTCTTTACATTTTTTTACCAGTTTAGCGAGTGTTTTATCGTTGAGATCGACGTTCTGCTGCACGCCTTTCTTGCCAACAAAGTTCAGCTTAAGGTGATTGCCGTTAATCTTCACATGTTTATTGGTTAAAGTAGTGAGGCCATAACTGCCATACATTTGTTTGTAAGATTCATTGCCTACCCGGATCAGGGTTTTGAGCATGACCTGCACGCAAATGGCCAGAACTTTTTGTTCATCAAATTCTTTTCTTTTCAGGTCTCTGGCAATTCTTTTTCTGATCTGTGGCAGCGTTTTGCCGAATTCGAGCAGGCGGAAGTATTTGCTGTCTGATCGTCTGGAAGTCCACTTGGGATGATATTTATATTGTTTTCTGCCGGCCATATCGGTTCCGGTCACTTGCAGGTAGCTGCTTTTTCGTGGTGCTATCCATACTTTAGTCCAGGCTGGAGGAATAACCAGTGCCTTGATCCTGTCGAGCTCATCTTTGTCTGTGATGCGTTTTCCGTCTTTACCTTCGTAATAAAACTTTCCGGCTTTTCCTTTTCTGTATATCCCTGGCTGACTATCGGTTACATAAGTCAGTCCGCTTGATTTTATTTCCTCGAGGGTTTGCACCATATGGTTTCAGTAAAATATGCGTTTTAATTTTAGTTATTTTGCAATCGCATTATTACCGTTAATCTCAAACAAAAACATATGAAAATAGTTTTCATGGGCACTCCCGATTTCGCAGTAGCCTCATTAAACGCTTTGGTAACCGCAGGGTTTGATGTGGTCGGGGTTGTAACCGCAGCAGACAAACCGGCAGGTCGCGGGCAAAAGCTGCAGGAAAGTGCGGTTAAACAGTATGCGGTCTCAAAAGGCATCAGGGTGCTGCAGCCGCTGAAGCTAAAGGATCCCGTGTTTATTGAAGAGCTAACTTCGCTGAAGGCGGATCTGCAGGTAGTGGTCGCTTTCAGGATGCTCCCGGAAATCGTTTGGAATATGCCCCGGAAAGGGACGATCAATCTTCATGCTTCTTTATTGCCTCAGTATCGTGGTGCAGCTCCTATCAACCATGCCATCATCAATGGGGAAAAGGAAAGCGGTGTGACTACTTTCTTTTTAAAACATGAGATCGATACTGGAGATGTGATCTTTTCTGAAAGCGTGAAAATTAGTGACGATGAAACTGCCGGAGAGCTCCATGATGACTTGATGAATATAGGTGCTGGTCTGTTGGTGAAAACAGTGAGCGCCATTGCTGCCGGCGATTTTAAGGAACAGCCACAGCCTCAAAGTGAAGTACTGAAACACGCACCGAAGATCTTTAAAGAAGATTGCCTGATAGACTGGAACCGGCCTGTTAGTGACATCCATAACCTGATCCGGGGACTGAGCCCCTATCCTGCAGCATTTACTAAACTTAATGATAAAACACTAAAGGTTTTCAAGGCAGAGCCGGAAGCAAAAGAACCGGGCATTGCTCCCGGCGGATTTTTGACCGACGGAAAAACTTTCTTAAAGTTTGCAGGTAAGGATGGTTTTATTAAATTGACCGATCTCCAATACGAGGGCAAAAAACGCATGAGCATTGAAGAATTTTTGAGGGGAATCAGGCTGTAATAAAGAGTTGATGAAAATACTATTGGTAGAAGATGAGCCGGGACTGGTGTCTGTAATTGTAAAAGGATTACAGGAAAGTGGTATTGAGGCAAGTGTTGCCGTGGATGGAAATATGGGGCTGGAAATGGCCTTAAGCCATCACTTCGATCTGCTGATCCTCGACATCATGCTCCCTGGCATAAATGGGCTGCAGCTTTGTAAGGAGATCAGGAAGGAAAATCAGGAAATCCCTATCATCATGCTTACCGCTCTGAATACCACAGAAAATATCATTACCGGTCTTAATAATGGGGCGGACGATTATATTGCCAAACCCTTTAAATTCGCGGAGCTGGAGGCCAGAATCAGGTCTGCGATCCGCAGGTCCAAAACCGGTGTGACCATGGCCAATACTGTTCAGTTTTCTGATCTGGTCCTCAACATGGATACCAAGAGTGTAACACGTGATCATAAGCCGGTGAATCTTACCAGTACCGAATATAAGCTGCTGCTTTACTTTATGCGGAATCAAAACCGGGTACTTTCCCGTATACAGATCCTTGAAAATGTATGGGACATCGATTTCAATATGGGAACGAATGTGGTGGATGTGTATGTGAACTACCTTCGTAAGAAAATGGATACCGGATACAGCTCCAAACTGATCCACACGGTTTTCGGCATGGGATATATCTTTAAGGAACAGATCATCAATGAAGATCCAGTCTAAAATAACGCTGTTATTTTGCGGATTGGCAACAGTTGGCCTGATCCTGCTCAATGCGGCAATATTCTATTTTGTGTCGGATTTCAATTTTGAAGATTTCTTTAAAAGGCTCGAAGCCCGGGTAAATCTTGCCGCTGAAATCAAGCTGAAACCGGATGCGCGTTCGGAAGCTTACAGGGAAGTACGAAATAAATACCTGGAAAAACTGGATGATGAAATGGACTTTATCGTGAAGATCAATCCTTTACGGAAAATGGATTTTGTAAAGCCTGTAGATCTGCCTGATAAATTTTATGAGACTATTCTGTATAAAGGTAAAGCCAGGTTTAACCGCCAGAATAACTTTTACGCAGGTTCTTATTTCAACATTGGTAATGAGCATTATATTGTAGTAGTGGGAGCTTCCGATCCTTATGGCTTTAAAGAACTGCAGGATTTGAAAAAGGTACTGATTGTCGGTTTTTTTCTTTCTCTGATCTGTATTTATGTAGTCGGTGTAGTTTTTTCAAATTATACCATGAAACCGTTCAGACAAGTTATTAAGAGTGTGAAGAATATCAGTGCGGATAATTTGAATCTTAGACTGGAAGAAACCGGGGGAAAGGATGAGGTGGCAGAACTGGTGCTGACCTTTAACAACATGCTTATCCGGCTGGAAACGGCTTTTGAGACCCAGAACAACTTTGTGAGTAATGCTTCGCATGAACTGCGTACGCCTTTGGCGATCATCAGTGCGGAAACAGAATTGCTGATGAACAAGGATTTGCCTGAAAGCAGCATGGCTGCGGCAAAAAATATCTTAAAGGAAGCAGATAAACTGAATCACATCATCACCAGCCTGCTGGGACTGGCCCAATCTGGCTTTGACGGGCACAAGCAAAAATGGCAAAGGATCAGGGTGGATGAGCTGGTAATGGACGTGATTGATTCTGTAGGTAAGATTATTCCTGATTGCACGCTGGATGTAGATTATTCACAGCTGCCTGACGATGAAAAACTGATGACAACCGACGGGATTTCAAACCTGCTGCATCTTTCTGTTACCAATATTGTAATGAATGCCTGCAAATATTCGAACAATCAGCTTGTGAAAATCGCTTTGTCTTCGGAGAGCGGCAGAATCAAGATCGCTGTGACCGACCGCGGAATAGGAATTCCGGAAAATGAACTCCAATACATCTTTGATCCGTTTTTCCGGGCTTCTAATACGACCGATTTTGAGGGTTATGGCATTGGACTGCCGCTCACACTTAACATCATCAGGCTGCACAAGGGTACGATAGGTATCCGGTCTGAAGTCAATTCGGGAACTGAAATACAGGT
>DATFQH010000363.1:0-27383 GCA_035264385.1 Pedobacter sp. | reverse complement strand
TGCGAAGCCACTTTGTAGGCCAGATCGGCGTAGCCATTTTCACTCAGTGCATTCAATATTGCTTTCGTGCCCAGCAGGCCCACATCAATATGGTTATTGCTTTCGCCTACCTTTTTTGCAAGATTGGCAGCTACCTTTGTTTTCAGATCTGCCGGCACCAGCCCCCAGTACAATGGCATACTCAGTTCTGTCTGCAGCCCGGCTCCGTAAATACCAGTAGAAAGATTCAGATACTTCTTATTAAATGCCGTCCTGATCTTATTGGCCAGCGCGGTGTAGGTTTTCGCATCTTCAGTTTTGTTTAGAAGTGCGGCGGTTTTTGCCAGTATTGTCGCGTCTACGAAATAATAAACAGACGAGGTAAACTCGACCGGGGGTTTTGTGCTTACCGGCACCCAGTCGCCCAGCCCCCATTCAGTTAAACCCGAAGGTGCGATATCCTGAATATGGTCTACATAACGCTTAATATTATTGTAATTGCTCCTAAGTATCTTATCGTCACCATAATACTGATAAATATTCCAGGGAATGATTGCTATGGTGCTGGTCCAGTCTGGTCCGTTGCCCCATTCATAACCCCAGCCGTCAGTTGGTATGATCGAGGGCAGCACACCATTTGGCTGTTGCTCATCCCTGTGATCGTCCAGCCATTTTTCATAGACCGTGATGCCATCAAAATTGTATAAGCCTGTTTCTACGGCGATGTGCGCGTCACCGGTCCAGCCGTTCTTTTCACGCTGCGGGCAGTCGGTAGGATATCCAAAAAAGTTAGACAGGTAAGAATTATTCGCTGCAAACCAGATCTTATCTAAAGTTGGGTTAGACGACTTGATATTTCCCGTTACAGGCACATCACTGTGCATAAAGTATCCTGTAATGCTCGACTGATTCAGTTTTATTGGCTTATCGGCAGTTACCTCCACATACTGAAAACCCTTATAATTGAAATGCGGCATAAAAGATTCTTCACCCTTACCATTCAATATAAAAATATCGGTCTGGAAGGGATCCTTATCATCTGTAGGGCGGTAATGCTGATCGATATTAGACATATCCGCACGGCCGTTTCCATAAAGCCTTTCCGTATGCTTCAAACGGATCACCGTGCCGGCCTCGCCACTTACTTTGATCTGGCTCACACCTGAAATATTCCGGCCAAGATCGAATACATAAGCCGTATCATTTACTTTATTCATGCTTTTTGCAGGGATGGCTTCCACATTTCTAACCGGATGCAATGCCTGCGCAACAATATTGTCTGAAGGAGCGCTTCTTGGAATTGTCCCCTTCCACTTGGAATCGTCAAAATTCACTACGTTCCATCCCACCTGCTCCTGGCGCGCATCATAGTGCTCTGCGGTGTAAATACTGTTGAAAACAATGGGGCTGGAAGCGGTTTTCCAATCGCGGCCCGAAGTTACAGTCTCTACCGAACCATCGGTATATGTGATCCTCAGGTCAAGGCAGAACGTCGGCCTGTTTCTCCATGGCGCTTTGTGAAAGTCCCATACAGCGGTAGACTGGTGGTTGTACCAGCCGTTGCCGAGTAAAACACCAACTGCGTTTTTGCCATTTTGCAGCTGACTTGTCACATCATAAGTAACATACAGCAGACGTCTGTCAAAACGGGTATACATTGGGTCCATCCTGTGGTTGCCCACCTTCCGGCCATTCAGATATAGCTCATATAGTCCGCCACAGGCAATATACGCCCTTGCCGATTTGATCTTTTTCTCTGCAGCAAATACCTTTCTGAAATATGGAGCCGGCTTGGTATCAGGATCCTGACTGTCGCTGATCCAGGTTCCCTTCCAGTTGTCTGTCTTCAGCATGCCCATTTCAAAACTGGAAACAGAAGAGGAAGGTTTTCCGTCCTTATCCCACACTTCAACCAGCCAGTAATATTTGGTAAAGGCCTCCAGTGCTGATCCCTTATAAGTAATCAAGCTGCTCGGGGAAGTCATTTTTCCTGAATCCCAGAGTACATTTTTTTTCCCGGTCAGCGCAGCAGAATCCTTTCCAACCAAAATCCTGTAGGCCGTTTGTTTAGCGCCCATACCTGCATCGGTCATTAGCCATGAAAAGCGTGGATTCACTGCATCAATACCCAAAGGGCGCACTAAGTGCTCAACCTGTAATCCTGCAGGTTTTACCGCAGCATAAGTCTGCAGGGTCAATGGCAAAGCCATCAGCATCAGCAAAAAAGAATAAAGAGACTTCATTAAATATTTCATATTTACGATTTGTGTGTATTGTATGCTATTGGCTTCCTGCCTACTTGCCTGCAACCTGCGCGGTCCTGCATTCAAAATGATAGGTTCCGGAACCAATTTCCGTTTTATTACTGGTTTCCTTCCCATCCTTCAGTATAGCGGCAGGTAAAATTACCGTTGCAGTTGCGTTCGCAGGAATCTGCACATCCAGTTTAAAAAGACCGTTTTCTATCTTCCACGAGGAAGCAACCATTCCGTAGGCCGTATTCAACGCTCCCGATACACTGGTAATTTTACCGCCCGGCTTCGGTGCAATCACTATCTTTTTATAACCCGGAGCAGCAGGATCTGAATTGATGCCCGCCATGTTCCGGTACATCCAGTCACCTATGGCACCATATGCATAGTGATTATACGAGTTCATATCAGGAGTCTGGAAGCTTCCGTTGGGTTTTATACCATCCCAGCGTTCCCATATCGTTGTTGCCCCCATTTTTACAGGGTATAACCAAGATGGATAACTTTCCTGCATCAGCAGATCATAAGCCACATCATTATGACCAAAGCGTGTCAGCACATGACAAAGGTACGGCGTACCCAAAAATCCTGTAGTCAGATGATTGCCGTAGTCTCTAATGTTTCTGACCAGGCGTTCGGCCGCAGATGCCCGCAATTCCTCAGGCAACATATCAAATTGCAATGCCAGCACATATGCCGTTTGTGTACTCGACACCAGCCTTCCGTTGGCAGTCATGTATTCTTTTGAAAAAGCAGCCTTAATATCTTTAAGCAATGCAGTATACTTAGCTACATCGTCCTGCTTGCCCAATACCTCGGCCGCATTGATCATTAGTTGGGTAGAGTGCGCGTAAAAAGTTTGCGCAATGAGGTATTTATCTGTCACAGCAGCCCTGCCGTCATTGTCATCATCCGGGCGGTAGAACAACCAGTCGCCAAAGTGAAAGCCAGAATTCCACAGATTATCCTTAGCGGCCGAACTCATAAAGCCGACCCAGTTCTTCATACTTTCATACTGAACCTCAAGCAAACGCTTGTCGCCATAAGCCACATACATATCCCAGGGAATAATGGTAGCTACATCAGCCCAGCCCGCTGCCCCCGCATCATTAGGCGTAAGTACATCGGGCACCACAAAGGGAACCCGTCCGTTCCCGTGCTGATCTGCCTTTACATCCTTCAGCCATTTGGTAAAGAATCCGGCCACATCCATATTGTAAGCTGCTGTATTGGCAAAGGCTTGTGCATCACCGGTCCAGCCCAGGCGTTCATCGCGTTGCGGACAATCTGTAGGTACGTCCACAAAATTTCCTTTCTGCCCCCATTGTATATTGTGCTGCAACTGGTTCAGCAGCGGATTCGAAGTAGAAAATTTACCGGTAGCCTCCATATCAGAATAAAGCGCAACAGCAGTAAGTTTCTCCGGCGTCAATTCACCCGGATAACCTTCTACTTTCACATACCTGAATCCCTGGAATGTAAAATGAGGTTCAAATACCTGTTCAGCCCCCTCCTTCAGGATGTAGTGGTCCTGAGCTTTCGCGCTTCTTAAATTTACCGTATAGAAGTTTCCTTCCTTATCGAGCACTTCAGCATGGCTCAGCGTTATTTTTGTACCCGCCTGACCTTTTGCCTTAAGCATCACCCAGCCAACCAGGTTTTGTCCGAAATCAACAACAGTCTCTCCTTTCGGAGTCTTAAATATCTTCAAGGCCTTAAACTCTTCGTGCTTTTTAACCATCGGTCCGCTCATGCCCACCAGCTGTTCAGTCCCTTTTTCAACGATCCTTACAGCAGACCATGAAGGGTCTTCCTTATAACCTGTAGCAGACCAGCCCGATTTTTCCATCCTCGCATCATAGGTCTCTCCGTCATAAATATCAGATGCCATTATAGGGCCGTATGCAGTCTTCCACGTATCATCCGTATGGACAGTTTCCTTTGTACCGTCCGTATATTCCACTTCCAGCTGCATCAGCAATGCCCTGGTATCACCATAAAAATTATGCTGATTGCCGAAACCAATCCTTCCCTTATACCAGCCGTTGCCAAGTGTTACGCCGATAACGTTGCCGCCACTCTTCAAAGCAGCCGTCACATCATAAACCTGATATTGTAAATGTTTTTTATAACTGGTCCAGCCCGGTGCGAAATAGCTATCGCTCAGGCGCTGCCCGTTGATGCTGGCTTCATACAACCCTTTGGCGGTCATGTAAGCCAGTGCAGATTTGATTTTTTTATTTAAGCTAAACTCTTTTCTGAATAGCGGGCTTCTGGCCGAGGTGTCCCTACCAGCGACAGAGATCCACCGGGCCGTCCAGTCTGCAGGCTTCAATCCTGTTTGCCAAAACTGAACACTGCTCCATGGAGAAGTATTGCCGTGATTGTCCTTTACCCTTACCTGCCAGTAATACCGTTTTTTTGATTCCAGCCCGGGGCCGCTATAGGGCACCAAAACAGACTGGTCTGAATTTTTATCCGTCTTCCAGAAAATGTTCCTGCCAGATGTTAAAGCATTTTTATCCGTACCTACCCTGATCTCATAAGCAGCCTGTGTGGTATTTTTAGCGGCAGCAAGAATTGTCCAGCTCATGCGGGGCATGGCGGTTTCAAGCGACAAAGGATTAACCTGATGTTCCGCCTTAAGATCGGTAAGACTTATCTTTTGTGCTGTTGCAGTAAAATGAATAGCAAGAGATACCGTAAGCAGGAAGCATTTGATGGATGTGGTGTTCATGTAATTATATTCGGAACTACTAGTTTCCGAAATAAAATTTACATCTGCGTCATGTACTGTCCTGCAGTTGACCCGTCAAAACAAATAAAAGGCACAAACCGTGCCTTCGCATTTACTGCCTAATTTGCGTAAACCGATTTAAAAGCCAGCTTAATGTCTTTCGAAATTTCGTCTGGCAGCCCCTCTTTAACATAAAGCTGAAGCTCACCCTGGGCGGACAAAAAATTCCGGAAATAGTTACCTATCGCGTCCGATTCACCTGTGAAGCTATTGATCCTGCCGGTAAACCAGCGATCATATTTACTTCCAATTTCATCAATTCTATTTTTGAACTGTTTGTCTTTCTCACTCGTAACCGGAGTTTCTGGGTTGATTATTTGCATCGTAACGGCAAGATACACAATATAAAACGAAGACCGGCACAGCGCTCGTTAAATGACAGTCAGCTGTTTATGCTCCATACCTCTACCCGTGCCCTTTGTCATAGATTTCAGAAAATATTCATCGTGCGAAACCACCAGAAGTGTGCCCTGATATTCCTGAATTGCCGCCGTTAAGATCTCTGTGTTCTGAATGTCCAGGTTGTTGGTGGGCTCATCCAGAACAATAAGATCAGGCGCCTGGTTACTTACCGCCAGCGAACACAGCATTAACCGCATTTTCTCTCCCCCGCTCAGTGCTTCACAGGGTTTATCCCAGTATTCGGCCGGAAACAGAAACCGGTTCAAACGGATCTTCACTTCATGCTCCTGCAACACTCCCGAATTGAACTGCTGAACCTGATCATAAACACTCAGCTGATTATCAATCAACGAATAATCCTGATCAATATAGATCGTTTTTAACCCTGCCCTGTCTATAGACCCTGTAGCAGGCTGAAGCTTGCCCAGAATCAATTTTATCAATGTCGTCTTGCCCGAACCGTTGAGCCCCTCAATGACTATACGCTCGCCACTGGCAATCTGAAAGCTCATGCCCTGCTTCCATAGCATCTGGCTTCCGTACCGGAAATTAACATCGCTAAAGGTGATCAGTATCTTTCCTTTGTGAAGCCCGGAATTGTCAAAATCTATTTTCATTTTATCCTTATCAGGCACCTCCCTGCGCAATTGACTCAGTTCATGTGAAATCGACCCTACCTTTTCTGCATGCACATCTTTCATTCTTGAAGTACTCTTTTCCGCGTTATTTTTTAAGGTATTCATAGAAATGGTTGGCAGCCCAGCCTTTTCCTGCTTTCTCTTTCCGCGCGCATCAAGTTTTTGCTGTCGCTCCAGCGCTTCCCTTTCCGTTTCTCTGGCCTTGCGCAACAATTTCTCCTTACTCTTCACATCCTGATTCAGGGCCTCGGCTTCAACCGCTTTCTGTGAAACATAAAAATCATAGTTGCCACCATAAACCGTAATACCACGCTTTCCAAGTTCACAAACAGTATGAAGCAGGTTCAACAGTGTTCGGTCATGGCTCACCACAACCAGCGTATTTTTAGTAGTTTTTATATAATGATAAAGGATATCTCTGCTGAACTTATCCAGATGATTACTCGGCTCATCCATCAGCACCACCTGTGGCCGGTGAATCAGTATCCCGGCCAAGAAAACTTTTGTCTTTTGCCCACCGCTAAGTGTCTGCATTTTTTGGTTCAGATCCAGTCCCTCCAGCTTCCAGTAATTAAAAGCTTCCTTGCAGCGCTCTTCAATTGCCCAGTCATCATCCAGTATGGTCATATTCGCATCTGTAACATGACCCTCCAGAATCTCATTCAACGCCTGCAGCTTATCGCCGATCTGAAGTGCCGCAGCAACCGTATAGTCGTTAAATTGTCCGAAAATCTGCGGCACATAATAAGGCCTGGCTTCGGCTTTTACCATTCCGGCAGAGGGTAAAAGTTCAGCAGAAAGTATCTTTAAAATAGTAGACTTCCCGGCCCCGTTGTTGCCGATCAATGCAATTTTATCTTGTTTATTGATGATGAGATTTATATCCGCAAACAATAAATCTCTATTGGGATGTATATAGGTAACACCCTGGAGAATAAGCATAATTTCTTTTTTAAAATTGAATAATTATAAGGCCCCGCTCTGCGGCCCTGTTCATTTTTCCTTAAAGAAATTATATCCTACATGAATGTGTCTGCTTTGATTATAATGCAAATATAAGTAAAAAACGGAAATGCCTAACTGGATTTCAGTCTGGGCCGTTTAGATTTTTCCTTTACCACGACTTCCTCAGCTACAGGCTTAGCCTGTACGGGTGTTGGAGGCACAGGAGCCGTCCTCTTCACCTGCCTTTCCTGCGGGCGTTTCACCACGGGCTTATTCCGCTCTTCGGCTATTTTAACTTCCAGTTTTCTTGTACCCACCTTTAAACCGTTGAGCGCATCAATAGCCTTATTCGCAGCAGCCAGATCCGGCACTTCAATAAACCCATAGCCCAGGCACTTGCCAGTATGCTTGTCGGTAACCAGTCTGATACTACTTACCAACGCATGTAAGCTGAACAGCTCAATTAATCCAATTTCCTGCAAATTGTCGGGTATGCCTGCTACAAACAACTTAATCATGAAAGTACCTGTTTAATGTCTCCTAGACACAAATCTACACTGTAATTTCAGAAAAGCAAATTTGATATCATCAAAGTCTGAATTACTATAAAAAAAACTTATTTCAATATGCGCTTTAGCACCTCTTCCTTCTTTTGCCTGGAAATAGGGATTTGGCTGCCGTCCTCCATTTTGATATAGCCACCCTCCGTCTTTACATAGGCAGCTATCTTGCGGAAATTGATCAGGTGCGACTGATGCGTCCGCAGGAAGCTATAATTTTCCAATAGTTCCTCATACTCCTTAAGCGTTTTGCAAACCAGGTGTTTTTTATTATCCTCCAGGTAAATGTGGGTATAGTTCCCTTCGGCTTCGAGCCTGATGATCTTATTAACTGCGATAAACTCTATTTTATCTGTCAAAGGTACGGCAATGCGCTGTTCGTCACTTGCACGATCTATATTGGCGATCAGCTCATGGAGCCTTTTATTTTCATGTCTGGGCTTAATCTGCAGGGCGGCCTTTTCAACAGCCGCGCTCAGCTCCAGGATATTTATAGGTTTTAACAAATAATCGATCGCACAAGCCTTAACCGCCTGGATACCATACTTATCAAAGGCTGTAACAAAGATCACCTCAAAGTTCTGCTGACCATTTAACAATTTCAACAGGTCAAACCCCGAAACCTCGCCCATCTCTATATCCAGAAACAACAGATCAGGCTGCTTCTCCTGAATTAACTTCAGTGCCTCGGTAGCAGACCCGGCCTCTCCGGCAATCGCTACTGACGGGCAATACGCCCCGAGCAGCTGGCGTAAATTTGCCCTGCTTTTCTCTTCGTCATCCACCAGTATACATTTTAAGATCATTATGGCTTTTGTTTGTGTTCACTAATCAATAGGGATGGTCAGCGTAGCCGTAACCCCAGGCTCATGCCCCTCTAAATTACTGTTTAAACTAAGGTTTCCATGGGTACTACCTGTATTTAATAAATCCAGACGCTCTCTAACCAGCTTCAGTCCAAAACTATTTGCCGTCTCAGCCTCCGCTTTCTTTTTCAAACCCCGCCCATTGTCCTTAACTGTTATTTTAAGGTAAGGATGATCCAGACTGATCGATATATTCAGCAATCCCTCGGCGCCTTTCTGCGCAAGGCCATGCACCAGGGCATTTTCCACCAATGGCTGGATAATCATACCAGGTATTTCCAGCAAGCTTGTATTTACCTTTTCGTCAATATCAATGGTAAATACAAAGTCAAAACGAAGTCTTTCCAGTTCACAGTACAACGTAACAGCTTCCAGTTCATCAGACAAGGTAACAAAGGTCTTTTCAGAATTATTCAACACCCTGCGCATCAGCACCGAAAACTTTTCCAGGTAAATATTGGCCTCTTTGTAACGCTGGTTGTTGATCAGAGACTGGATCGAGTTTAAAGCATTGAACAAAAAGTGAGGGTTCATTTGCGAACGGATTGCCTTAATTTCCAGTTCTTTGATCTGGCGCTTTACACTTTCTCTTTGCTTCAAATTTCTCACCCTGACCTTATAGATCCACAGGAAAACCAAAAACGCAATAAAGATGGAGCCTGCGCTCCATCCTATTGTTTTAATCAATTCTGCCTTGTCTGTCTTACTCATCTTCCGAGGAGCAAGCGCCCGCTTCAGTGCCTCTTCAAATTCCCTTTCGGCCTGGTAAGTATTTTCCTCTTCGATATTATCTGCTATAACTTTTAGTTCAGGGTTAAAAATAAAAGTCTTTATATCGAAGTATTGCAGCAGAACCTGCTGATCACGCCGCTCATCCTCTTCCTTCACCTCCACATAAGTCACATTCGGCAAATTCTTCAGCTCAGCAGCTATCGTACTTTTCGGAAACTGATTCTCTGCCATCTGTACAATCAGAAAATGTACTTTTTTCGGATCCTGCTTTTTTATCCTTTCCAGCAGAGTCTTTATCTTATCCGGATAGTGAAAGTTAAAAGTCAGGCTCAGGGCCTTACCCTTAAACTTGTTCAGATCCAGGACCGATCCGTCTGCCAGTTTCAATTGTTTTATCGGGCTGGTGCCTCCTGGCGACCACTGGTTAATTGCACTCCACTTTTGTTTAACCAGATTAGTAAGCGTAGTATCACCGCAATTTCTTATAAAATCCTGGTAATATGGTTTCAGACCCTGTGATTCCTTCCAATTGCTTTCCCGTAATTCATGCTCAAATGCTTCAGACAACGAAAAGTACAAAGGGAAACGCCTCAGGTAAGTTAGCGACATGGCATAGCCAGCCAGGAAACCGTACTGGTCACCGCTTACACGGCTAATTTTTTCGCCCATATACATCCCGTAATCGTGAAGAAAGGAAGTATACCAGTAATTGTCCGTATAATCATTCATCAGTATCGGCAAGGAATCCATGCTGTTGAAAAAGTCGGCAGGGAAACCCTCGAAGATCTTATCAGACGCAGGGCTGCTCCTGTATTTTGTCTTCTGCAGAAAATTAAGTTTGGCCCTGGCCTGGCCGTAAGTAAATCTATAATAATAATAGTTCCATGCCTCCTCTGATACCCGGCCCTTGTATCTAGCCAGCAACAGGTCAAACGATGCCTTATCCTGCAGCTGCTCCTTCATAAAATCGTCGAGCGAAAAGTCAACCACACCGTGCGGCAGTTCAGGAGTACGCCAGGTTCTGCTGAGGATCGCCAGATCTAAAGCCAAAGCGGCCGTTTGAGCTGCTTTTCCTGAAAAACGAATACTGGATTCAAAGTTTTTCCCGTCCGCATCAATTACCAGCGTATCTCCGGGTTCCACAAACAAAGAGACATTCAAATGCTTTGGAGAAGATTCATAGGTAAAGCTCACATCACGCCCCTGGCTTAGCAACAATGGCATACTAAAAGTGCCGTCCTTTTCAAACACAGCCTCTTCACCAATTCCCGCAGCATACAGCTGAAGCCTGCTCTTTACGCTATCCGTCAGGTTGCTGATTTTTCCCCTGACCAGGGCATTTTTCGCAATCGGGAAAGATGCCGCAGTAAACAACCAGGAAAACTCTGCAGTTGAAGCCGTATTTTTGATGATCGCCTGCGAAAGCAATTTAACAAAACCAGTATCCACAGCAGGTGCCGTAGCCGAAAGAATTCCGTTAACGGTTCTCTGTACCTGGATCGGGTACATTGTTGGCAAACGGATCTCATCACTGGCTTTAAGCGAGGCAATCTTACCATCTTTAGCAATTTTAAGGGCAAACACCGGCTTAGCCAATGTCTCCTGATTACTTTGCAAATAAGCAGGATAATAAGAATCGTAACCCATCCAAACGTCCGGCGGAAAGCTGCCCTTAACCCTGCTGCGCTCTACAATCAGCTCATAATTCCTGCTGCCATTGGCCTCTACATTTTTCAGCCGATATTTAATATCATAACGTCTAAGCTGCAGCTGACCGCCGAGCGCATTAATCATTTCTTTAGATTTTGTGCCGACATCAATCCAGTCACCCGGCTTCATTTTAAGCAGCACGGGCTCTGCCTGGGCAAAGAGCAACTGCGGCAGCCACAACAGGCTAAATGCAGCAACCATTAATAATTTTTTCTGTTTCATAATTTCAAGATTTGAAACAAAAGAACACAAAGCCGATAATTGTAAATGAGGTCATCGAGCAGACGGCATATATGGCTTATTATTCAGTAAACTAATTTAAAGCCTGGTAGGTCAGCGCCCTGAACTTTTCAACCACATCACCATGGGAACTGCTTTGCAGCTGTCTGTAAAAAAGCAGGACCATTCTTTCCTCAGGATCTACCCAGTAAGAAGTAGAAAACGCACCGCCCCAGCTAAACGTACCCGTTCTGGCAGGTGTATTGGCACTTCCCCTTTCGGTTACGATGCCAAAACCAAGCCCAAACTTATCATCCCCCAGGTTCAGGTCGCCAATCTGGTTCATAGTCATCATTCTTACGGTATTGCGGCCCAATAACCTAACGCCATTGTACTCGCCACCGTTCAGCAGCATCTGCAGAAAGACCGCGTAATCCAGTATCGTAGAACTCAGCCCCCCGCCGCCCGAATAATAGGTACTGCCCAGCAGCGGATAGTTAGAAGCCGTAGGCGTATTGAAAATTTTGTTGCCACCCAAAATCAGATTTCCCTGCTGATCTTCGGTGTACATATTTACGAGTCTGTCGGTCTTATTCTTCGGAATATTAAAATAAGTATCCTTCATCCCCAGCGGATCAAATACGCGCGTCTTGAAAAACTGATCCAGACTCATGCCCGAAACCACTTCTACTATACATCCCAGCAAATCCGTATTCAGGCCGTAGGTCCAGCGCTGTCCCGGCTGATGCATCAGCGGCAGCTTACCGAGGCGAGTCATCGCTTCCAGCAAAGTACCTTCCTTTACCCCCAGCCCCGCCGTAATGTTATTCTTTGCATAGATCGCAATGGCCTCCGGCGAACCGATCTGCGCATAGCCCAAACCAGAAGTATGCGTCAGCAAGTCTTTTATGGTAATTTCCCTGCTGGCAGGCACGGTAGTATAAGTCGTATCCTTCGCCTCAAACTTATCCAGGACGGCAGGCTTGCTAAAAGAAGGAATAAATTTCGATACCCGGTCGTTTAGTGCCAGCTTTCCTTCATCAAACAACATCATAATGGCTACACTGGTAATCGCTTTGGTCTGCGACGCAATTCTGAAGATCCCGTCCTTAGGCATTTTTTCCTTCGCCGCGATATCATTGTAACCCGAAGCGCTGTAATAAGCAACTTTACCATCTCTGATGATCAGCGCCGCTGCACCGTTCATCCAACCCTTATCGGCCCATTCCTTCATCGCAACGTCCAGCTTATGAAGCCGCAGGGCCGAAAACCCAGCCTCTTCAGGTTTACCAAAAGAAATGGTAGCCGGCTTTTGAGCATTCGCAACAGCACAGGCTATAAACAGCAGGCAGACAAGAAAGTATTTTTTGAGCATAAGGGTCGTGTTAGCTTCCAAGCTAAAATACACACTATTCAGTAACAAACAACCCTAAAAAATACACCGGACACCTAACCCCTATGGCAGGTGCTGAATTTATCAGGACTTGCCATTGAAGTTATACAGCGATACGGCCTTCCATTTGATATAGCCCAGCTTATCGCAGGCATCATTCACGATATTACTGATATTTTCAGGCACATCATTTACTATCTTCCAGCGGATGCTGTACTTGCTGTTGTAGCTTATATAGATCACCACATCATCAAACATGGGCTCTTCCGACTTCAGATCCTTGAGATGTTGTTCCTGCAATTCCCCGGCAAGGCGTTTCAGCCTTTCATTCATTACTTTCGCCAGCGGCACAGCAGGCTTTGTTTCTGGTTCTATGATCGGAAGTACGGTAACTGTCATCTGTCTAAATCGGAATACTACAAATATTAGCAAAAGTAACAATTTTACCAATAGTAATTGACACCAGTACGTAAATAAGTTGAAAAATTATTTCAGCACCGAAGGTGCCATGCCAAACGCTTTTTTAAAAGCATAAGAAAAATGAGAAAGATCCTTAAAACCCACCTCCAGGTAAACATCAGAAGACTTCCAACCCTTCTCGCTAATCAGGTAACGCGCATCTGTCAGTCGCTTCTGCTGAATCCATCGGCTTGGCGAAATGTTAAAGATCTTCACGAAATCCCGCTTAAAAGTAGCGAGGCTTCTGCCGGTCAGGTAAGCAAACCTGTTGATGTCTACATTGTACTTGTAATGCGCATTCATATAAGCTTCCAGATCTATCTTGCCCGGTTCGGTAAAATCAAACAGTACATCCTTCAGGGCAGGATTTAGTTCCAGCAGGATCATCACCGCCTCCCTCACCTTTAGCCCCGTCACCGTCTTATTAAACCTGCCACTGCCATCAAGGTAAGGCACCAGAGAATCAAAGTAACTGGTCAGTATGCCTTTAGGTTGCAGCAGCAAAGCACTGAAATCAGGATTTGGCCTGCCCATAAACAACTGGTATTCCTCGCTGATGCTGCGCAGCGTCTCCTGATCAATAGCCACCGAAATGGATCTGTATTCACCACTGGAAGGGGGAAACTTAGTATACCTTGCCAATTGATTTCTCCTGAAAAAACGGATATCACCACTGTTAAACACATACTTCGTACCCCCGATAAATATCTCCGAACTGCCCGAAATAACGAAGCCAAGATTATGATCCGCAATGAATTGCTCGCCCTCACTGCTTTTTTGCGAGTAGCAGGAATAAAGGATATCCGGTCGCTTCTTATCGTTTTGCATACAGAATAAAGATAACAACTATTTCTTTGTAAAGGCCTTTCCCAGCTCCGTATCCAGAAAATTATCCGCCTCATCATTGTCTGTAGACAAGCTCACCTGCATCCATTTTTCCATTTCCGCAGTCCTTGTGCCGTCGGCATGCTGCAACATACCAATGGCTTCACTACCCAGCACCAGGTGAACCGGCGG
The DNA here is from genome assembly GCA_035264385.1 of Pedobacter sp. Classification (GTDB taxonomy): domain Bacteria; phylum Bacteroidota; class Bacteroidia; order Sphingobacteriales; family Sphingobacteriaceae; genus Pedobacter. The sequence continues at coordinate 13,414 of DATFQH010000363.1, read as the reverse complement.
CTCGGCGGCAACAGCAAGATCTATCATTACCTGCGCCGCCTTATCCGGATCACCCATTGGCACAAAATTTCCGCTCCTGAAGAAATCACTTCGCTGATCAACTGTAGCATAACCCTCCACTTTCGGCGCATAGGTCATCGAATCTCCTGCCCAGTCGGTACGAAAACCACCCGGTTCTACACTCGTTACCAAAATACCCAGGTCTTTCACCTCCTTGGCAAGCGCCTCAGTAAATCCGCTCAAACCAAACTTAGCTGCCTGATAAATGCTGACCCCCGCGTTACCAACCCTTCCGCCGATCGAACTGATCTGCAGAATCCTGCCAGAACCCTGTTGGCGCATATGCGGCAATACCGCCCTGGTAATCTCTATCGGTGCATACAAATTGGTCTCCAGCTGGCTGCGCACCTGCTCTTCAGAAAAAGCCTCTGCAGCACCAACAATTCCGAAGCCCGCATTATTCACCAAAACATCAATTCTGCCAAAATGTGATGCAGCAGCCTCCACCGCAAAATGAACCTGATCGTAATCGGTCACATCCAGCTTCACAGTAAACAACTGGTCGCCATACAAATCCTTCAAATCATTCAACGCCTCTGTATTTCTGGCTGTTGCCGCAACAAAATCTCCTGCGGCCAGCACTGCCGACGTAAGGCTGCGTCCCAACCCTCTGGAACTGCCTGTTATAAACCAAACTTTTTTCATTTCCTTATTCATTTTATTTAACACAAAGTAAGGTGGTTTTCAAACAGCAAGCTTTGTTGTACGGCTCAATCTATTGTGCTGAAAAGCTCAGCAATCTGCTCCCATACATATCCGCAAAACTTTTTACTGAATAATCAGTTAGCAATTCATATATACCTTATTTTTACATACCATTTTTTTATCAGAACATCCATGAAATTTAATCCGCTGGCCTTCATCATCAATATTCTTATACCACTTGCCATAGGTGCGATAGGCAGTTTCTTTACCATCTCCTCAGTTAAAACCTGGTACACAACACTGGCGAAACCATCCTTCAACCCGCCAAACAGTATCTTTCAACCCGTATGGACCACCCTGTTTATATTAATCGGCATCTCCGCCTATCTGGTGTGGCAAAAAAGAAATACGGTCGCTCACTTCCCCCGCACCGTAGCTATCTATTTTATACAGCTCATCCTGAATCTCATGTGGTCGTTCATCTTTTTCTATGCCCATGAGATAGGCCTTGCGCTTATAGAAATCATTTTACTGCTTATCGTGATCAGCATTAATGCACGTGTTTTCTATAAAGTAGATAAAATAGCAGGCCTGTTGTTCATTCCCTACATCCTTTGGGTCAGCTTTGCGACGTTGCTAACCTATAATATATTTATGCTGAACTGATCTGCATGCAATTAACCTGAATTTATCAAAGAGATGACAACAGGCATGCAAAGAAAACCGTAAATTTAAGGTGTGACCCAAATCAAGAAGCTACTCTTTTTTTTCCTCTCTTTTTTTGCATTGCCCATATATGCGCAAAAGGTGGGACTCGTATTGAGCGGCGGCGGAGCCAAGGGGCTGGCTCATATCGGCATCATTAAGGCACTCGAAGAAAACGACATCCCCATAGACTACATCACCGGCACCTCTATGGGCGGTATAGTCGGTGCCATGTACGCTGCAGGATACTCGCCTGCACAAATAGAAAAGGTAGCCCTCAGCAGCGATTTTCAAGACTGGGTAAGCGGCCGCTACAACAGCGACTTCAGCTTTTTCTTTCAAAAGAAAAGCACCAATCCGTCTATAATCACCGCCAAACTCAGTGTAGATTCTAACCTGAGGATCAACTTCAGATCCAACCTGGTCAACGACATCCCGTTAAACTTCGCGCTGATGGAACTTTTTTCACAAGCCTCGGCCATCTCCAAAGACAACTTCGACAACCTTTTCGTACCCTACCGGTGCATGGTTTCAGACGTACTTTCACAAACCAGCATCACCGTAGCCAAGGGAAGCCTTGCCGAAGCCGTGCGCGCAACCATGACCGTTCCGCTGGTCTACAGGCCAATTAAACTCGAAGAGAAATACGTATTTGATGGCGGCCTGTACAATAACTTTCCGGCAGATGTGATGAAGAAAAGCTTTAAGCCCGACATCATGATCGGGTCAAACGTGAGCGCTAAAACCTATAATGAATACCCGAAAAACGACGACGACAGACTCATGAACCGTTTAATGGTGTTCATGTTCCTTGCCAAATCAGACTCTACCCTGATCGGCGAAAACGGAGTCTACATCCAGCCCGATCTTAAAGGCTATTCCGTAACGAATTTTAATCCCGTAGCAGCGCTCATCAAGCAGGGCTACGATGCCACTATGTCCGAAATGCCGCAGATCAGGCAAAAGATCGCCCGCAGGGTCAGCATCACCGAAATCATGACCCGCAGAAATGAATTCAATCAAAAAAAACCCAACCTGCTGTTTAGCGGCGTCACCGTTACCGGCGTAAACCAGGATCAGAAAAGATATGTAGAGCGCCTGTTCAAAAGAGACAAGAAAGTATTCGACCTCAACGACATCAGGCAAGGCTATTACAAACTGGTAGCCGACGAAACCTTCGAGACCATCTATCCAAAGATTTCTTATAATCGCGTTTCCGACAGCTACAATTTCGAAATCATCGCAAGACCGCAGAAAAGCTTTAAGATAGATTTCGGGGGCAATATCTCTACCAGGCCCATCAGCAATGTATTCCTGGGGATGCAATACCACTACCTCGACCGCAAATCGTACACCTTTGGGGCCAATCTCTATTCGGGCCGTTTCTACGAGTCCGTGCAGCTCAACGGACGTATCGACTATCCCTCGCGCCTGCCCCTATTTCTTGCTGCCGAACTCACCTACAACAACTTCGATTACTATAATACCAGCTCCATCTTCATAGAAAACCCGCATCCAACCTATGTACAACAGTCAGATAGAAAGATAGACCTCAAGATTGGCTTTCCGCTGAACCGCAACACCAGGGTCATCCTCAGTTCAGCATTCATCAACAATTACGACAAATATAGTCCCGACAATACCTTTTCACTCGGCGACGTACTTGATAAAACCGTCTTCAACGGCTCCAGGTCTACCCTGCTTTTCGAACAAAACACCTTCAACCGGAAGCAATACGCCACCCGTGGCCGTAATTTTTACCTGGGCTTCAACTACTTCGCAGGCAGAGAAACCTATACCGCAGGAAACATTTTGACAAACGAAGAATATACGCTAATAACAGAGAAGAAACCCGCCAGGAAACAATACCACGACTGGTTCAGCGTCAAAGTCAGCGACGACAATTACTTCCTCAAAACCCGAAAATACGCACTGGGCTATCTGGCAGAAGCCGTCTGGTCCAACCAGCCGCTTTTCTTCAACTACTATTCAACCCTGCTGGCAGCACCCGCCTTTTACCCGTTGCAAGACAGCAGATCCATATTCTTAGAAAACTTCCGCGCCACCAGTTATTTGGCCGGAGGCATCAAAAATATCTATAGCATCCGCAGAAATCTCGACTTCAGGCTCGAAGGGTATGTATTCCTGCCCTACGAGAAATTCGGAAGAGTCGGCGCACAGGAAACCGTCCACCGCAAGCCCCTCAGCACCTGGCAATATGCTGCTACCGCCGGCCTGGTTTACCACACACCGGTAGGCCCCGTCAGCTTTAGTTATAATATCTACGACGACCCCATAAAAAGAAACGGCGTTTTGTTACATTTGGGCTATCTGATTTACAATAAACGATCTATAGAATGAGAAAGATATACCTGTTGATTTTCCTTTTACTAAGCGGAGCAGCAGCCTTTGCGCAAAATGCAGACATTAACAATTTCATAGTCAGAGAGAGCCTGCTCAAAAACAGTAAGCTAGCCATTATCGCAACAGATTCAGCCGAAAACCCATTAGAACACATCAATGGGCTTTACACCTTCACGGTAAGCGGCTTCACCCAAGAACTAAAGTTCAACGATGGCGTAGCCATCCTGCCCCTGCAGCTCGAACGCTCGGCCTTTGTCTACGTCAAACACCAGAACGACAAAGGCACGCACAGCAAACTGCTCTACGTATATAAAAAAGACGGATCGCTCGACCCATACGCTTTCAACAGCTTCTGGCTGGTCCTGTTCCCGGCCATCATTATATTCCTGGCCTTTGCCTTCAGAAAGTTCATCATAGCAGCGGTCATCATCATGCTGGTCTTCATCTATTTCAACCACAGCAACGGGCTCGACCTGTCTACCTTCTTCGAAACAATATTCGACAGCCTGAAAAACCTGTTTTAAAAAAAGAAAAATTATTAGAAGGGCATTCCGATACCAAAGTTGTACTGCACAAAACGGTAGCGGTCCGGGCTGTTGGCCAAATCGTACGTTTCCCTGAAAGCCTTTCCGCCATTCAGAAACTTGCTGATCACCCACTGGTCTGAACCATCAAACTGCGGATCCTTCAACTTCAGGCCCACGTCAAACCTGAATACAAAATACTGAACATCATACCTGAAGCCGACACCCGTACCCAAGGCAATCTGTTGTCCGAGCTTACTGAAATCGAAGTAAGTCTCACTATAGGCACTCCTGTTAGAAGAAGCGTTCCATACGTTACCCGCATCCAAGAATACCGCACCCTTCAACTTGGCCCCGAAAAACTTATTGAGCAGCTTATACCTGTATTCCAGGTTCGCCTCCACGTGCGTATCCCCAAGCTGATCTATGCCATAAAACGCCCTTCTCGCCTCCGGAGTAGGAATTCTTTCCCCCCTGTTGTAATTTCCTGGCCCTAATGTTCTGGCCTGCCATGCACGCACACCACTCGAGCCGCCCGCAAAAAACAACTTCTCAAACGGAAGTGCAACCGAATTGCCATAAGGATAACCGATCCCCGCATTCAAACGCGCTACAAACTGCCGTTCACCACCCAGGCTCTTATACCAGCGCAGATCAGCCTCCGGTCTCAGGTACTGGTTAAACGGCAATCCGAGTATTTTAGCAAAATCATTGTTCTTTGGATCATGCGTATTGCCGCCCAACTTCGAAGCCAGCTGCAGCATATTACCGGCCATGTCCATACTTGCCCTCAGGTAAATAAAATCATTGTTTTCCAGCAGCCTGTTGGCGTTCATAGAGAAAACATATTTTATACCCAGCGTAATGTTTTTTCTATCCAGCAAATTAATACTGTAGCGGTTTGCCTCCGCAATAACCTTATTCTCCGGATCCAGTGTATCCAGCAGCAAACTACCAAACCTGTACTCAAAATTCAGGGGCGTTACCGAATGATATTTAGACTTCGATTCTACAAACTCATAGGTCACCGAATTCAGAAATACCTGGCGCTTAAAAGCCTCCTTTTGCAGCGCATAGACATAACTGGTAGAAAATATTGTGTGCGGCATTCCCCCTCTTCTCCCCGGTCTGGCATCAATCAGCGGAAGCATCAGCCTCGGCACACTCAGGTTGGCACTCACTGAAAAGTCGCGCTGGTAAATGTCTGAAAACAACGAAGTACCGGCGCCTATTCTCGATTGCAGCCCACCCTTTATCTGGAACTCAAACCGCTCCGCCCCGCGGAACAAATTGTTGTTAGAATACGTATTACTCAAGTTAAAGCCGACCGTATTGCCATTAAAAGGAATTTCTCCTTCCACCCGGTTGCTCATAATCTTCTGCGGAATCAGGTAAACCTTCGGCAGCACATTGTTCGAACTGTCCCTGGCCTTCTCAAAATCGATCTTCACATTCTTAAACACATTGAGCTCGTACATCCGGTTATAGGTTAGCTCCTCATTCCTGATGTCATACTGCTCCGGCGAGTTCAGAAAGTTGTACTGCACAATCGGCCTTCTTCTAAATTTTTTAGACAAATCTGTATACCGAAGGTCTTTAAAAACCCTGTCGTTCAAAACAATCGTATCCGGAAAGCCATCGGCATCCGGCGCAATGATCAGATTTGCCTGTCCTATATTGTATTTCACATGCCCTGGCTTATCCGCCGGATTATCAATAATCAGCGTCACATTTGCCTGGCTCACATTCAGGTTAGAATCTACAGAATATTTCACATAAGGCCTCGAGAAATCAAAGTAACCGTTCTCGCGCATCGTCTGGTAAATCTGGTCCCGCTCGTAGCTCAAAGAATCATCATCAAAGCGGGCACCCTCTCTCAAATGGGTAAAAGCAAGCTTTTTCGAAAGATAAGTCTCCTTCACCACCGAATCGGCAATGTCATAAATGATCTTATTGATTTTGAAGGCCGCCCCCTGTTTGGCCGTAAAGGTAACCGTGGCACGCTGCTTTTTTACCGCAATGTTTGCTTTCACCTTAGCATTAAAATACCCCTTGCTGTTTAGGAAACGCTCTACCTGGTTGCGCGAAATCTCTACCAAAGCACTGTCCAGTATAGGCGGCGGTGTGCCCAGCGGTTTAATGTTGCTGGTCTTGTACTTTCCGTCCTTGGTATTAAAAATATTATAGATCAGCACGTTGATCCCCACCACAGAAGTCGGCCTGATGTCCTTCTGGATATAATTGTAAGCCTCCTCTTCAAAAACCTTGTCTACACTGTCTATTTTAACTTTCTTCACAATAGACTGGTAATCGGCTATATACTTTGTTGACGAACAACCTACTTCAAAAAGAATAATAAATAGTAATATTGCACCATACAGGAAATTGCTTTTATAATTGGAGTAGTATGCTTTCAAAATCTCAGATCAGTTTTATTAAATCGTTACATCAAAAAAAGTACCGTAAAGAGCAGGGGATATTTATAATCGAAGGTATAAAATCTGTCGCAGAGTTTATCCAATCAACATATCAGGTGCACAGCATCTATTATCTACCTCAATACCAGTCTTTACTACCTAAATTGCCAGCAAATATAAAGTTATTTGAAGTAAACAACACCGAACTGGGCAAGATTAGTACATTGCAGGCGCCGCCCGGAGTATTGGCCCTGGTGCGCATCCCCGCCAACCCTGTTTTAGCACCAAAAACATTAAAAAATACCTTTTCACTGGTACTCGACGGCATACAGGACCCCGGCAACCTGGGCACCATCATCCGCACCGCAGACTGGTTTGGCTTCAAAAATGTCATCTGCTCCGATAACACCGTAGAAGTATACAACCCCAAAACCGTGCAAGCCACCATGGGATCACTCAGCAGGGTCAATATATTTTACCAGGATCTAAACGCCGTCATCAGCTCAGCGGGCATCCCGGTATTCGGTGCCGTGCTCGACGGAGAAAGCCTTTACAAAACCGATTGGGGCAGCGAAGGCCTGGTCGTTTTAGGCAACGAAGGTCAGGGAATCAGCAATGAAATCATGGGCCTGATCAGTCATCCTGTTACCATTCCGCGGGTAGGCGGTGCCGAATCCCTCAACGTAGCCATCTCTGCCGCTATATTGTGTGCAGATATTAGTAGAAATTTACAGAAATAAATTGCATAGTAAGTATTAATTGCTATTTTTGCAACCTGAAATTTAACAGGGTCGAGTGGCCGAGTGGCTAGGCAGAGGTCTGCAAAACCTCGTACAGCGGTTCGAATCCGCTCTCGACCTCCAGATTTAATACATTAAATTAAAAAGACAATGGCAGTTACCAGATTAAAAAGAAAAGACAGAAGAAACAAAACTTTCGCAAAACTAGATGTGAAAAACTTGAAATTAGCTACTAACATCGAATTGGGTAGCCGTTCAAGACAATCTACTACAGATCAGTTGGCTAAAAACAACGCAATTTTATTGCAACTGACTACTAAAGCATAGTTTAGTCCATTTAAGAAATATAAGCACCGCTGCAAGACTGCAGCGGTGCTTTTTTTTATCCAATCACTACCGTCCCCGCATATATCGTAGTGCTTACATTCGAACTATCTGCACTCACATACTGCATGTAGCAATGCACCTCATCACCGGCAAATCCGGCAGGTAACTTCAAATCAATCGCCCCGTCGGCACGTTTTGCCACCCTGCTGAACGTAGCAAACTTTTTCTTTTTCGGGCTGTATACAATAAAGGTAGCCTCATCATCCTCACTGTTTAGTACAGATGGCAAAGCACTGTCCCATTTAATGTTGAGCAGCGCACCCGCTGCCGAAACCAGTTCCCTGATCAGCGAAACCACCAGCTCGCCCCTGCTGAATATCGCCTTAGGGAAATCAATCTGGCAATCCGTTCCCCCAACCGATACCGCATGCTTCAGGTGATAACCCACACAACCGTTCATGGGTGTTTTGCTGCCCGTAAACAACTTAAACCCGAGCCAGATCAAATCCCTGAGTGGTCGTAGCCACTCGGCGACCAGTTTAAACTTCAACCGTTGAATCCGCTGCCCCTCAGTCATTTCATCAGTAGCTGTCGGTGCAGCCCGCAGCACTTTTACACCCCTCCAGCTTGTCGCCACCACCGGCCCGACCTTACCCGATAGCGGCCCATTTATACCATTTTTATACCTTGCCATAATTCTTTATTTTAATAATAATTAACATTTCTACCACTTACACACATCCTACAGCCAATCCGCATACTTAGCGATCGTTCTCTTGTGCCGCATCCTCCTGTAAACACCCTGCCCATCCCTGCTCCCCTCTGGATTGGTATTGCCCTCAATCGTCGCTACCCAATCGTCCTTCACCGATTCCACCAAACCCACATGCGCTATCCGCTTCAACTCTGGAAAATAGATCCCGAATACCAAACCTTCCCCAGCTGAACCAACCTCAACAACCCTACTTGCCGGAAACAGAGCCGGGCTCCAGGGCGTCCTAGGCGCACTATACCCCGCCTTCCAAAACACAAACGAAACAAAAGCCGCACAATACGGAGCCGGAACCTTTATCCCTGTACAAGCCAGATACTCCGCAACCCTTTTCCCTCCATTGTGCCCTACTTCACGAACACCGATCTCGGCCCTCGCCACATTCAGCAACCTTTGCCGCGCATCTGCCTTTACAACACTGCTACCAGGCAGACCATTGCCGATAAAAGTAACAGCGCAAACGAAGCAAAGTAAAACCCTAACTGTACCCATAACTCCATATCTGTAAACTGTAAAACCATACTGCCCAAATGAGGCAAACCCATGTACTTCAAAAAACCATTCATCAGCCAGTAACACAAACCAACCAATCCCAAAAAGGAGATCACTGCGATCAGTATCAACACCACAATCCCCGGATCCACATAACCCACCATCGCATCCCTCTCCCTCAACACCCTCTGAATCAACGGCCACAGCAATATCAAAATACCAAATACCATAATCCCCTTCGTAACCTCCGCATTCCTCTTATCAAATGCCCTCAAAATCATATTCATAATAACCTCCTCCTTTTTTTTATTTGTCTTTTTCAACCACAACTAAGTGCTGTGGGTTAGTAATAGTTTTTGTCGCCTAGAAAAATGGTGTCTCAGAGGGAGCATAGCGTTTCTTTTGCGAAGCTTAAGATATGCAGCTCCCGAAGAGAGCACCATTTTTAACTAGCAACAAAAACTGTTACTGAACAACAGCACTCCCAACATAAAAGCTATCACTAACCTTCTTCTTATCCGCTCTCACAAAGTACAACCACACATAAACACTGTCGCCACTCCACATCGCAGGTACCGCAAAGTCGTACAAGCCTACAGACCTGGCCGCAGCATCCTGCTTAATCGCCCACTGCTTCTTGGTCGGGTTGTAAACCGCTATCGTGGCCAAATCCGTACCATTGGTACTGCCCGGCATTGCGTTATTTACCCAGCTCAAATCCATTTGCGCATCCTCTGTAGTCGCCATCGCGATAAAAGGTGCATCCAGCAAAGTACCCTTAGCGATCACAAAATTCGGGTAATCAATTGTCAGTGCCGGGTAAACCCCCGTCACCGCATGCTTCAGGTTCTGCGAAAACGCCGCGTTAAAAGCCGTCATGTTGTTGGCCTGGCTCTGAAAGCCGATGTTAAAAATTGAGGCGATATCGCCGTTCATAAAATCCGTCATCAGTGTAAAACCGCCCCGATGTTCCAGCTGCCCCAATGAGGGAGCTTTAGTCGACTTCTTAGGCTTACTCCTGAAGTAATAAATATCTCTCCATGACGAACCAACTACTGTTCCTACAATTCCTGAAATCGTTCCCAGGATACCTTTTTCATACTTTCCCATTTTCTTTTCTTTTTTAATGGATTAATAAATCTGTTTATTCTACCGTCATTGCAATGCGATGAAACAAACATAGGTATCCCGGAAACGCTGAAGAATTCATTGCCAGATTATGCCGGCAAATGCCTGATTTCTTTAATCAGGAAGCTAGGTAAACCGCATTACGCTGGCTTTAGCATAGAAAACGGTACCACCGATCCGCCTGGTCTTAAAGGCACCGTCTATGTAATAATTGTAAAGCGTACGCCTGCTAATCGAAAGCACACGCATCACCTCATCGGCACGAAGCCATTCCTCCAGCGGAGCATTAACCAATTTAGCCTCCTCCTTGTCACGCCGCCATTCCTCAAGAAAGCCAATAAACAGCACTTCAATCCTTTCTAAGATTGTTTTCATAATAAAAAAATGTTTAAAAGTTTAAACCGCAGAGAGGCGGAAGATTTCCGATAACTATCGGAACAAAAAAACACCACCACAGAGAGGAGGAATGGCGTTATTAGAATTTAAATCGAGCGTTTGCTCAGGTTGCGCAGCATATTGAACACTGCACCAATAAAAGTGTTTACAGAACCTTTCCAGTCGAAGCCCTGTTGCTTCTTTGTACAGTTCATCATATTGGAAATGGTCAGGCTTGCATCGTTCTTCACAAATGCACAATCCATGAGATAGCAGCTGTTTTTCTTGTCGCAAAACTGCAGGCACTCGTTGAAGTCTTCGCACTCACGTAATTTGCCACACATGTTTTGCAAATCAAGTACAAGCTGATTGTAATTAAAAACATCGTTTTCTCTCAGTAGTTTGGTGCTGCTTTTAAACACTACACGCGCCACATCTGCATTCTTCGGAAAGATCTCTATTGTAAGACTATCACTCATAAATTTTGATTAGGGTTAAATTGTTTCTTTTTAATTTCATATTTAGAACTATAAGTTGTTGATTCGGCAAACTTATATATAAACAGGGCAAACGAACAAGCAATTTGAAGAATATTTTTAAACAATTATCAATTGATTTTCAGATAGTTAAATAAAAAAAGACCATAGCGAATTCACTACGGTCTCTTACCATATTACCTAGTCATTTAGATTGATTAAAGCCCTATTTTTTTGTATTAGTCTGTAAAAATTTGTTCAATTAAGGGCATAAAAAATAATTAAGCGGGCCAGTTATCTACTACTTCCAACTCTGCCTCTCCTTTGCGGTACAGCTTAAATAAGTCTTCCAGAGTAATTTCACTTGCTCTTGTTACTTCTGTAATATCAAATGCATCAATAAAGTCCTGTACGCGATCAAATGTTCTACGGATCTGTATCATTGCATCTACGCCATCCTGCTCGTTGCGGAGCAATACGGATACGTCTACAATGTTATCTTCGTGAAAGTCTACATTGACCTTTTCTGTGGTGGTTATTTCTTTATTCTGTTCCCAGAAGTAGTCTACGAGTTGTTGTGTGGTGACTTTTTGTTTGTTTGTCATGTTTAGTTGTTTTTTGTTGATTATTCTTCTATCGGATAGAATCCTATTCTCAGGTCGCCTTCACTATCATAATAATAAGTTCTACTTTCCTTGCTGTACCTGATGGGGCAGTTTAAATGTTCAATCATGAAAACCAGCAGATCAGTAGTAAGACTGAATGTATATCCGCAGTTTTCCGCAAGCTCTTCCAGGCTACCTGTAGTGCCTTCCTTTATATGCTGATCTAGTTGTTTAGAATATTCCAGCTTTTTCAAGAGGCTCAATGCTCCGATTTTATAAATTGTTCTTTTCTTTTTTTCTGCAGCCATATTTGTATTTTAATATTATTGGTCAAAAGAGAGCCCGCCATCCGACAGGCTCATCTTAATTAACTGAACCTAATGTTATCAGCCCAGACTTCTTAATGATTTTTTTTATTTTAATTCGTCAAGATTCTTTGGCTCTTTCCATGCGATTTCACCATTCTGAAATTTAGACAGGGTAATTCTAAGTTCTTCTTTTCTTTCTTCAGGGCACAATTCCAAAGCCTTTTTTTCAGCAACTATGGCTTCCTGTTTTCTTCCCAGCTTATAGAGAAGATTGGCGTAGGTGTCCAGGTAAGCATAATAAGCCGCGTCTTCTTTGTGTCTGAGAACTGGCTTCATTGAGGACAATGCCCTTGTTAACTCCTTCTTTTGATCGCTATACAGAAACGTCTCCCATGCATAATGACTGATAGCTCTAGGTTCCGCAGTTTTTAAATCAATGAGTAATCCATTTAACATCTTCGTGTAGCTACTCCAATTCTTCAGCTTCTTAAAGTAAGCTTCTTTCGCTATTAAAATGATACTGTCTACATTCCCCATTGAACCTACTGACTCCAGGTAATTTTTTACTGTCGCCCAGGATTCATCATCGGGTTGCTCCCTGTATCCATTAACGATCAATAAAGAATCGCTTGATTTTTTTTGGGATACAGACCAGGTTGGCACTTCTTTCACCATTTGAAGTAAAGTCAATAGTCGCTCGGCTTTAAATAGTCCTGATGTCTTCGCAAGCGCCACTTTTTGCGTATCAATGGCTTGATCTTTTTTACCAAGCTTATATAGAATATTAGCATAAGTATCTAAACAAGCTTCATAAACACCGATATAACTTGCTGTACTATCCTTTAACGATTCCAGCGATTTCTTACTCCATAATAAGGCTGTTTGCAAGCTGTCCTTATCATAACTAGTTGAAAAAATCCGCCATGCATTTTCGTTATATTCATTATATGTCCAGTCAGCCGTAAAGTTTGCATGATCCTTGTATCCTACGGGCAATTGAATTGTTGTAGAAAGGTTCTTCCCATTCATATATTTAGCAGCTGCAACATCCAGTTCGGACTTTGAGATCTCAGCCAGTATTTTTGAATAACTTAATATCTCATCAATAGGTCTTTTATATGTCAGGCAATCCTGTAAGTATTGAATCCAAAAATGGTTATCTTTATTTTTTAATGTTAACTTTTCTACCTTAGCTTTTGCTATATTAAAGCTACCTGAATCAAGCCCTTTCTCGCTAATTGCCCTATATTCTTCTACTGAAGCAGACATAAGCCTTTTTACATTTTTTGGCGTACACATAAAGTTAATCCAAAACCTAAATTCATTTTCAGTTCCATTTTGAAAGTAAGCTCCCGCCTCTTGGTGGTAAGAACCCTTTTCATTCACTCTAAGTCTAAAATATATTTTGTCGTTAAGGTACGAAGCCAATAATTGTAGCTTCAGCATATTTTTAACTGAATACATAAGGGTGTCGGT
>DATFQH010000362.1:0-8730 GCA_035264385.1 Pedobacter sp. | reverse complement strand
AGAATCCATTAACGGATATCATTATGATGTCCTTTGCTGATCCGGACAAGACAAAGCTGTTTGGCCTGGGGCGTGTGCCGGTATCAGTGGCAAATCATGAGCTTATCGCGCAGCATTACGGACTGCCATCCATTAACCTGGCCAGGGCAGTTAGCGATAAGCTTGCGAACAGGGAATTTAGCTGGGAGAATGACTTTAAAGATCTTCACCCTTCGCCTTTCGGACAGCAACTGTACTTTTCGGCCATGAAGGAATTACTCGATTCAACCTTAAAGTCTTCGCAGGCTACCCAAAGGGTTACGGTTTCAGGAATACTGCCGGCACTACTGGATAAGGCGAGTTTTACCAACGGAAGGTATTATAGCATTGAAAACGCGGTATATCATGATAAATGGGTACTAGACAAAAACTGGTCTCCAAAGGATAAGCTGCCCACAAGGCCGGGTTTTGTGAATGTCCCTATGTTATATAGTACAGAAGCCGGTGCAATGCTGACCCTTAGGTTCAAAGGAAACGCTGTAGGCATGGCGATCGTGTCTGGTGCAGATGCAGGCATTGTGAAATACAGTATTGACAACGGGCCTGAAAAACAAATTGACCTTTTCACAGAATGGAGCGGATCCTTATATCTTCCATGGTATGTGGTCTTTGCAAGTGACCTGTCTAATACTTCGCATACATTGAGGCTTCGTATCAGCAATGAAAAGAACAGCAACAGTACGGGTACAGCCTGCCGGATCGTAAATTTTTTAATCAATAACTGATAACTTATGTGCAGACGAATTTATCTCCTTCTTATTACTTCGCTCTCCCTTTTCCTGGTTTCCTTTAACGGAATTGCTTCAGTTCCCGAAAAAAAACAGGAAAGGATCAACATGTCATTTGGCTCCGGATCATCAATCGTCTTCGACATCAGAACACGTACCTATGATGTATTGACCGGTCAGAAAAAGATCATTTCAAGTGCGTATGCTATAGTGAAAAATAAGGGGGCAGTCCTCAGCAGCAAAGATTATGAGCAGCTGGAGTCTGTTTCTGTTGCCATCAGCGACGGGTTTGGAAGCGGAAGAAAATATACCATAACCCTTACTAAGGAAGGTTTACCACAGCTGCAGCAGATCTTTTATGTATACTCCGGGCACGATTATTTCTTTACAGAAGTCTTTTTAAAGGGGGCTGATTTAAAGACCAATTATATGGCTCCATTGGTTTGTAACCAGGTAAATATCAATGCGAAGGGCGATAACAGAACACTGTTTGTTCCTTTTGATAACGATACTTTCATACGTTACAATGCTAAGTCCATGACTGGTGCGGTTGAAAATACCAGTTCAGAGCTCGGAGCTATATATGATAACCAGAGCAGGAAAGGGCTGATACTTGGTTCGGTAGAACATATGGTATGGAAGACCGGTGTGTTCACTAAGGGAAGTTCGGATGAACTGAGTGAATTGAATGTATGGGGTGGTTATAGTGACCCGAAGGTAACACGTGATCAAATGGAACATGGATACATCAGTGGAACGACCGTAAAATCACCTAAAATATTTATTGGCTATTTTGCTGACTGGAGGATGGGTCTGGAAGCCTATGGGAAAGCAAATCGTATCCAGGAAAAGCCATTTGTATTCAACTGGACAAAGCCGGTCCCCTTTGGCTGGAACAGCTGGGGAGTAATACAGGAAAAACTGACCTACGAGAAAGCTGTAAAAGTTGTTGATTACTTTGCAGACGAACTTCCGCAATTCAGGAACGGAAAAACTGCCTATATAGATCTGGATTCCTTCTGGGATAATTTTACAGGTGGCATGAGAGGTGATTACAGCAAGCTAAAACAGTTTGCCGATTACTGTAAAAGGAAGGGACTGGAACCGGGTGTTTACTGGGCACCATTTACCGACTGGGGTTTTAAATCGAAGAATGACAGGGAGGCGGAAGGAAGCAAATATAAGTTCTCGGAAATGTGGACCAAAGTGAACGGTGGTTATCATGATTTTGATGGCGCCAGAGCAATTGACCCGACGCATCCCGGAACGAAAAAAAGAATAGACTATATTATTGATAAACTAAAGGCATGCGGATTCAAAATGATCAAAATTGATTTTCTGGGACATGCTGCAGCTGAATCTGATGCATTCTACGACAAATCCGTAACAACCGGGATGCAGGCTTACAAAGAGGGTATGGAGTACCTGGTAGATCGTCTCGATGGTCAGATGCTCATTTACGCTGCCATTTCGCCAAGCCTGGCAACAGGAAGATACGCGCACATGAGAAGAGTAGCCTGCGACGCCTGGAAGACCATAAAAGATACCGAATACACACTGAACAGCGTCAATTACGGTTGGTGGCAGACGTATGTATACAAGTATATCGATGCAGATCATGTGGTTTTTGCCACTGAAAATGAGGGAAGCAATAAGGCCAGGCTTACCTCAGCACTAGTCACCGGTACACTTATTTCAGGTGATGAGTTTTCTGCAGATGGACCATGGAGTAAAGCAGCAAAAAAGTGGCTGCAAAATGAAGACCTCCTGCATATTGCACGTTCGGGAACTGCTTTTATGCCTGTCGACGGCAATACAGGAGAGGGTGCTAATGAATTGTTTGTCAGAAAGATAGATGGTTACCTGTATGTTGCAATACTTAACTATACAGCAGGAAAAAAAGCATTCAATATCCCGCTCAGGAAACTTGGGCTTTCCAAACATGGCTATCGGGGTGTAGAACTGTTTGGGGAGGCTCCATTTTATGCGATCAAATCATTGAAGTTTACACTTGCGGGAGCAGATGCTGCGATTGTTAAAATAAAGATTTAAGTCTAAGCGGCAGGTAACTGGCCTGCGGTTTGGTCGGGGATTGGATGTGATTTGGCTGGGATTTGTCCACAAATAGGTACCTGGTTTGTGGACAAATCCCAACCAATCCCCGAATAAACCTCAAGTAAAGTACTACCTTATAATTAAATAACAATGAGGTTTTCTTATAAAGGTGGTAAATTATTGCGTAAATATATCACATTGAAAAAAAATTGTGATTAACTAATAGGCAAAAAACAATCGATCATTTTACATTTATAACTACCTGTTTAACAACGTTTTATGATACTGTTGTATTTACATAATTTAGTATTAAAACAATTCGTTCAATAAATAATATAAAAAACCTGCAGTAATAGCATAAGACTTTATTTAATAATTCTTAAATTTATTTCAATTAAAATTGGGGGAATTTTAAATTTATTCATTATGAAAACTTTAGGGGAGAAATTCAGGATTTTACGTCAGAAAAAAGGTGTGAACCAAAAGGCTATGGCCGATTTGTTAGACATATCAATTCCGGCGTATTCAAAATTAGAAACAAGTATCACTGATCCAAACTTCAGCCGGATCAATCAGATTGCTGAAGTACATAATTTGACTCTTAGAGAGTTACTGGATGTAGGGGAGGATGGTATCAATGAGCAGACTCAGCTGATCGAGCAATTGAAAGCGAAAGTAAATGAGCTGGAAAGTACAGTGATCAGATTACAGGGTAAGCTGATTGATCTTTATGATCAGGACGACAAAAGAAATAACAGGTAGTTTTTCCGGTAAACAGGAAAAAATTATTTCCTGTTTACCGTTTTTACCAGTAATCTGCACCGCTCCGTAAGCCATGAATAGTCTCCGTTATCAGCCCCGCTGTTTTGAAACAGCTTAGATCCAAAGCCAAGTGCTGATACACCGGCATCCAGCCACCCTTCTATATTTTCTTTATTCAGATCGACGCCGCCGGTAGGCATAAATTTTAATGCCGGGAACAAAGGCTTTATTGCCCTCAGAAAGCCGGGCCCAAGCGTATCTCCGGGAAATAGTTTAATGAGTTTAGCGCCAAGGTCTTCGGCCAGGTTAATTTCTGTTGGGGTCATACAGCCTGGAATCCAGAATACATTGGCTTCATCAGCTGTTTCAGCAATTTCTGCCTTAATAATGGGGCTGACCAGGAAATCTGTTCCGATTTTGATATATTCCGCGGCTTGCTGAGCATTCTTTATGGTTCCGATGCCTAACTGAAGATCTTTAAGATGTTCATTTCTGAACGCCAGCAGGATTTTGAAGTTTGCAACGGCATTTTCACCGCGATTGGTAAATTCAAATATACGGATGCCACCGTCATAACATGCTTTCAGTACTGACAGGCAAATCTGCGGATCCTGATGATAAAAAACCGGTATTACCGGATATTCGATGATGATGTGTAAAGTATCAGCTGTAGTATTCATATCGTATCGTATTAAAATGAGCCATTACCAAAATCGCCTTTCGTAAACAGTTTTTGGTAGCCTGCTCCGGTTGCTCTTTCGATGATGTCCTGTTCGTTGTCAAAATTTATAATCCCGTATATTAAGCCAGCCATAAAGGCATCGCCGCTTCCGATTCTGTCTGCAACAGCATTAGTTTCATAGATTTCTGAGATGAAACCGGCATCAGGAGTATGATAGGTACCATAAAAAAGGTTGTGCTCCGGGTTGTCCATGAAACGGAAGGTATTGGCAACATGCCTGCAAGCAGGAAAGGATTTGAAGATTTCGCTTGCGGTCTGCTCTGCGTGTTTATAATAGGTTTCTGTATTTGTATTGCGGTTCAGGCTTTCGTCTATGCTGGTACCCAGCATTTTATTTGCCGCCCAGATGTTTCCCATAATTACATTACAGTACTTTACTAGTTCGGGGATAACATCGATCGGTTCCTGACCAAAATCCCATAACCTGTTTCTGTAATTCAGGTCAACCGAGATCGTCAGTCCGTTTCTTTGTGCGGCTTCCAGTGCTTCGAGGCAAACCGCTGCCATATGTTCATTCAGAGCAGGAGTGAGTGCTGTCCAGTGAAACCAGGTTTGATCTTTCATGACAACATCCCAGTTTATCATGCCTGGCCGTAATTGGCTGAAAGAGGAGTATTTCCTGTCGTACACAACCTGGCCGCTGGTCAGTCCGTTAGAAGAAAGCAGAAAATATAAGCCTATTCTGGAACCCTGTAGAAATGTTTTTGAGGTATCAGCACCAAGAGCTGATAATACAGACAGTGCGCTTTCTGCGAGTGCATTGTCGGGAACGCTACTGAGATAACTTACCGGTATTTTCCATTGTGCCAGTGTGGCGGAGACATTTGCTTCTGAGCCACCCGGATACAGGGAAACGGTATGGTTTTTAGCTATGAATTGATCTTCAGAAGAACTGAACCTGAGTAACAGTTCACCAAATACTAATATGCGCGCACTATCCTGCATTATGATTTAAAATATTGTTTTTACAATTATACAGCTTACATTACACAAACAGATGAGTTGGATCACATATAAAAACGCAAACGTTTTCGTGTCTGCGATCAGGAAGAATTTCTAACCAGTACACTGGTTTCGAGCATTATGGTCTCATATTCGACTGGTTCATCATTTTTTCTTTCAATCAGTGAGATCAGTTTTTTTGCTGCTAGCCTGCCCATTTCCAGTGCCGGCTGATGTACTGTACTGAGGGCAGGATTCAGCGCATCAGCAAGGTCCGTGTTCGTGAAGCCGATCAGGGCAATGTCTTTAGGGATCTGGTAGCCCAGTTTATTTAATAAGGCCAGACATCTTGTACTGATCTGATCACCAGCAGTAAATATAGCGTCCGGTCTGACATCGAGGTTCATGTAGTATTTAATGGCCCGTTCCAGATCGGCATTTAATTTAAGCGTGTCGGAATAGTCGCAGGATCTGATCAGTTCGGGTCGGTATCCTATCTGGTTGTCTTCGAGTGCCTGTTTATAGCCATTGAGGCGGTCTGTTGCTATACTTAAAGTAGTATTGGTATTTAGATGGGCGATGCTTCTGTACCCCCGTTTTATTAAATGCAGGGTTGCCTCGTATGCGCCCTTAAAATTGTCAGCTCCTACCTTATGTGTATGGATCTGGTCGCTTAGTCTGTCGAATATTACTAAGGGAAGGCCCGCTTCCTGCAGAGAATTGAGGTAGCTAAAATCGGTAGTTTCACATGCCGGTGAGATCAGAATACCATCTACACCACCAGCATAAAGCAATTCCAGGCAGTCTCTTTCCTGTTCCTGTGATTCTTTACTTTGCATGATGATAATCTGATAAGCATTTTCGGTACTGACCCTATCTATACCATCGAGCATCTGCGCCACAAAATTATTGTCGAGCGAACATACCACCACACCAATGGATCTGCTCTTGCCTTCTTTCAGTCCTTTAGCCAGTCGATTTGGAGAATAATGATGCTCCTGTGCATATTCAAGTACTTTTTGCTTCGTATCTGCACTGATCTCATAGCTATCATTCAATGATTTAGATATAGTAGAAATCGATAAATTGAGCGCTTTGGCTATATCTTTTAATGTAACGCTGCTGTTCATGCCTGTGCTATTTGATGCTATTGCGAATTTGCGATTATTAAGGTGAAATAAATGAGTTTAGTGCTATTATTTTCGATATGACAAATAAATGATACGCTATGTAAAAAGAGTATCTACATTTGCTTAACGGTGTTAGATTATTTACATCATCGCAGTAATATCATGGGAAGTAAGGAAAGAATTGCCAGATTAAAGGAAGAAACCAGACTTAATATTTTGGATGCTTCATTGGAGATCGTGAAAGAGGAGGGATGGCATTCGCTCAGTATGAGGAAGATTGCAGATAAGATAGAATACACTGCACCTATTATTTATGAATATTTTTCAAATAAGGAGGGTATTTTACTCGAACTCACCAGAAAAGGGTATATTATCTTAGCGGGTGAAATTAGGGCTGCGAAGGAAAAACATGAGGGATACGAAGAACAGCTGGAAGCCATGTGGGTCGCTTATTGGGACTTTGCTTTTAAATATAAGGAGCTTTATCAGCTGATGTACGGAGTGGACATGAACTGTTGTGAACTTAAAAAGACAATGCCAGAAGCTGAACTTGCTGACGATTTGATCTATGACGTGATAGAAAAACTGATAACGGTTGAAAACCCCTCTGAGGATTTAATTTGTACCAAATTTTACACCTTTTGGTCTATCATACATGGATTAATTTCTATTAACCTGGTAAATAAAGGCAGGAATGAAGAAATGAATCAACGCATATTAAAAGATGCAATTAAAGGTATCATAAGATACATCAATGAATAAACGCAAAGGCTAAGCCTTTTTTTTTAAACTAATTACTTAACACCGTTAAACGACTTATAGTCGTTATCAGACTCACCTCTTAATAAATATATATATGAAAAATCCGCCAATCAATTCACAATTACTTAACACTGTTAAACAGTCTAATCATGTTATGAAATTATCAGTTTTATTTTTAGCTATATTTCTTTACAGCTGTTCCGGAGACTCCGCAACACCTCCACCACCGCCTGTACCTGCATTACCTGTTGCATCGGTTGCCACAACATCTGAAATAACATTTACTGAATATCCGGCTTCTATAGAAGGAGCAGTAGATCTGGAGATCCGTCCACAGGTTGCCGGTGCATTAGATAAGATCTATGTAAATGAAGGTGCGCTTGTACAAAAAGGTCAGCCATTGTTCAAGATCAACGAACAACCTTTCAGAGAAGCACTTAATAATGCAAAAGCTTCGCTGCAGTCGGCTAAGGCAGCATTGCTCAATGCACAGCTTGAAGTGGAAAAGCTTACACCCCTGGTAGCAAATAAAGTCGTTTCAGATTTTCAGCTTAAAAGTGCGAAAGCAGCGTACGAAGCTGCACTTGCTAATGTCGAGCAGGCAAAGGCTGGTGTAGGAAGTGCAAATATCAACCTGGGTTATACAGTGATCGCAGCGCCTGTAAACGGTTATGTTGGCCGTCTTCCTAAAAAGCAGGGAAGTCTGGTTAATCCTGCTGATCCAACACCACTTACTTTACTTTCTGATGCCCATGAAGTGCATGTATACTTTTCTTTAGGAGAGGATGATTTCATTGATTTCAATTCAAAATATCCGGGTAAGAGCCTGGCGGAGAAAGCCAGCAAAATCCCTGGTGTTTCTCTTGTGCTCGCAGATCAGACGGTTTACACACAGCAGGGAAAGATTGATATGGTAGACGGACAGTTTGACAAACAAACTGGTTCTATCTCATTGAGGGCAACATTTCCAAATGCTCAGGGGCTTTTAAGATCTGGTAACACGGGTAAGATACGTCTTGGTGAAGAGCATAAGGATGCACTGCTTATACCACAATCTGCGACGTTGGAAATGCAGGATAAGATCTTTGTTTTCGCTGTTGCCGATAGTGATAAGGTTAAGAAACAACCGATCACGATCATAGGAAAAAGCGGCAGCAATTACCTGGTGAAAGAAGGTGTAAAGATCGGAGATCAGATCGTACTGAGCGGAATAGACCGTTTACAGGAAGGGCAGGTAATCAAACCTGAGAAAGCAACCGAAAAAGTTGCAAAACTTTAACAACAAATAAAATTTAAAGCAATGTTCAAAATATTTATACAAAGACCTGTACTCGCTACCGTTATTTCCATTCTGCTGGTTATACTGGGTGTACTTGGTTTAACAAAACTGCCCCTGCAGCAGTTCCCCGATATCGCTCCCCCCTCAGTATTGGTTACCGCGGTATATCCCGGTGCCAATGCTGAAACTGTACTGCGTTCTGTTGCGCCTTCCATAGAAGAATCAATCAACGGCGTTGAGAACATGAGCTATATGAGCTCAACTGCCAGTAACGACGGTTCACTTGCCATC
>DATFQH010000361.1:0-5852 GCA_035264385.1 Pedobacter sp. | reverse complement strand
CATCTTCCAGTGTGCGCTCAAAGTAGGCCAGCAACTCTTCAGTAGTATTTACATCAACCGGCAGGTAAGGATTGTCTGAAAAATCCAGCCCATCGGTAGTGAGCGCCATCGTAACCCAGCCCGGCAATTCTGCAATGTGCGTAGCCAGCCTTTTTATGGTCATGCTTTTTGGATGCGGCTGCCAGCCAAATTTATCTGCAGGTACTCTTTCCAGCATTTTGCGTGTGGTTAAAGCTTCCTGCTCCAACTCCTTCAAAAACATTTTAATTCTGCTCATAACTTTGCTTTTAGTGTTGTTCTTTTTGTTTGTTTTAAGATGATAACACAAAGGAAAAGCAACAGACTGACAACCCTATGGCAGTCCGTTTTTGAGCTTTAAAATAATTTAGAGGTTCAGCTTAAATACGTTCGACCAGGTCGTTTCCCAAAGTTCAGCCGGGTTGCCATTTTCGTCGCGCAGCACAAAAGTACCCGGGGTAATGACCGCTCCGCAGAGTGCCGCCGGACTAAACTCCTTACTGTTCATCAGTCTTTTGATTCCGTTTTGCAAAAAGAAATAATCGAG
This sequence comes from Pedobacter sp., assembly GCA_035264385.1. GTDB lineage: Bacteria > Bacteroidota > Bacteroidia > Sphingobacteriales > Sphingobacteriaceae > Pedobacter. The sequence goes on along the minus strand of DATFQH010000361.1, from coordinate 5,287 downwards.
TCCGATGCCTGCCACACAAAGACCGCCTTCTGGCACTTCAAACTCGAAAACCTGTGCCGGCACTGTGTCCTGGTTCTGATCGATTGTAATCGTTTGAACCATCGGAACGCCTTCCAAAGCATTTTCCAGCGAAATAACATAAACTGCCGCCGTCAGTTCACAGCAATTCGAGGTGCTGTAAAACTTAAAGTCTGCAGGGATTTCCATTTGCGGAATTTTGATCCTGAGTATAGCGCCATCCAGCATCATTTCAGGCTGTACCCACATGCTGTTGTTCAATGGCGATTTAATGTTAAACTCCAGCCCCGCGAGTCTGCTGAAGCTGTCCTTTTCAAAAGTATAAGTGCCCGTGCTTTTGTCATAGCACTGCCTCAGTACTTCACCTACCGGCTTGTTCAGCCTGTTGACCATCTGCCCATCGTTATTTTCTCGATACAACGATACCAGATTGTACCGCATGGCCGCAGCGAGTATGCTGCGCTGGCCAAATATACCAGACATTAGTTTCGTATCTTTGGTCTGCCTGACCTTGTCGGGCGCGGTTTGTACGATACCGCCGTTTTTTCCTTCTCTAAATACAAGGTTGCCCACCATGCCGGTGATGCGTTTGCCATCAAATTTTCCCATAGTTTAAATAATAAGTTAGTCAGTTTTACCTTAGTTCTATACTTAGCCTGTACTCATCCCTACTGATTGCGCGATGACAGCACAATGAGTGCGCCATGAGTCCGCCTTTTTACTGGGAAAAGGCGGACTCACTGCGGACTCATGGCGCACTCATGGCGGACTCACTACGAGTGAGGACACTGCCAATTGGGGCCGAGTATAGGCAAAGGATAAAATTCAGGTGAGTTTAATTATTTAAAGATAAGGATTTTTAATATTGCTGATCTATTCTTTAATTACAGATCGTTAAGTGGACTCGAATGAACTTCTTAATGGGGGTACTATTTGTAGAGGGAAGAAATGCAAATATATCGTGATAAATCGATTTACAGTGCTACACAGACAAGTAGTAGAATATAATCAGAATTATATTTTGCTTTTTAGAAAAGATATTGTATTTATGTACTGTCTATCCATATGCTTAGGCATATTTAGAAAGTGCTATTAACCTAAATCCTATTTTTTGAAAATGGAGGCTGCATAAAGCAGCGCATTTGGTGTTTTTAGAACTTTTAATATATGTCAGTTAAATTTAAACATTACGAAAGAATAGATAGTTTAATTCTAAAAAAGGCTACAGGTACGCCGAAGCAACTAGCTAAAAAACTCAATTTATCAGAAACGTATGTGAAGCGACTCATCGGTGAGATGAGGAAGACTCATAAAATGCCAATTAAACATTTTGCCGGAAGGGGCTACTTGTATGAAAGAAAGGGACATTTTTTTGTCGGATTCCTTGAAGATGAGTGGATAATTGCTTCGAAAAATAAATTTTAAAATAAAATGCCGGTGTACTATAAGTGTACCGGCATTTTTTAGTTTAGCCCTGTTTCTTTTGGAGTCTTGTTCAGGACAAAGGGTCTGGACTTGATTATAAAAGGAGCAGACCAAACCAACTAACTTATTTTCTACATGAAGTATTTTTATCTTCTAAGCATCTGGTTGTGCTTAATTTATGCTGAGTCTGCATCGGCGCAAGCTCCGGATAATGTTCCTCAAGTTAAACCCGTGCCTCCTGATGCGGCGGCCATGTTCAAGGTTTTTGAAAGACCCTTGGGTACTTATACCGGAACGATACCGATCAGTTTTCCATTGACTGGTCTGTCCAGTGGGGGGCTATCTGCTAATGTTAGCTTAAATTATAACAGTACAGGTGGTGTAAAAATGGAAGAGATGGCAAGTAGTGTTGGTTTGGGCTTCAGCCTTTCAGATGGTGCCGGAAGAATAACACAGGTCGTTAGAAAGTATCCGGACGATAGGGGAAATGGTTTTCTGCAGAGTGGAATAAAGCCATCTGGATTTCATTGTTATGATATGTACCATGTTTATCGCAATTATCTGCCTTCCGATATTGATCTGGAACCAGATATCTATATGTACAATTTCAACGGAAGAAGTGGTCGATTTTTCTTCAAGGAAAATGGAACAGTGGTGTTAATGGAAAACGCGGGTCTGACTGTGCAGTATAGCTGGCAACCCGGAGATACCTATAAAGCCAATGGATTTCAGCAGATCATTATTACGGATGAACAGGGAAATAAATTCTATTTTGGGAAGAGCAAGGATTTAAGTGTCTCTTATAAGGTTACCAATGGATATCAGTACCAGAACTCCCATACTGGCATGTCTACCGGCCCGCCTTCATCCACATGGTATCTTACAGAGTGTTATGATAAGAATGAAGAAAATAGAATCCAGTATCAGTATGTATCGGCGACGAGTCTGCTGATTACTTTGTCTGGCGGATTTATGCGGCTGATGCCTTTTGAAATTGATTGTAATGGTTTTCAAACGTATTCTTCCAATACAGTTATGACTAGTTACACCGACGAGTATATAGTTTCGAGAATTGATGCGAACAATGGCTTTATTTTGTTTAATACAACGGAGGCAAGAGCTGACGGTGGCGGGCGTCGGATAGATAGTATAAGAACATTTGATCCAAATGGAAATATAAAAAAACGTTTCAGGTTTAACTACTCCTATTTTGGAGCAGGGGGTACCTGGTACCACGAAAAAAGGCTCAAATTAAAGAATTTTTCAGAATTGGGGAGTGTTGGAGCTGATAGCCTTACGCATAGATTTACTTATGAAGAGACTCAGAATTTACCAAGCAGAATAGGCTATGGGGTAGATTTATGGGGTTTTTATAATGGCAATGCCAGTTGGACGCTTTGTCCGAATGTTGTATTTGACGGCTTGTATAGAACGGATCTTGCAAATAGAAATGCAAATGCAGGTTATGGCGTGGCCAACATTCTTAGAAAGATTACCTACCCAACAGGTGGTTACCGGGAATTTGTATATGAGGGGAATACAGCCTTAACCAATTGGAATCCGGGTGAATATCATCCAGATCCGGCCTATACCGTCGGGCGTAGCTTTACTGAGACCGGATTTACATCTTCAACTACTCCCATTGCTTCTCTAAAGAAGACTTTTACAGTGAGTAGTACGGATGGGGGCGCTTCATTCAGATATACTTTGAACGGTATTGGAGGTCTCTGCAGTTCGGGCTATAGTGTCAAAATATTCAAAACTTTTACTGCCGGCGATTTATATGGCGGAACAGAAATATATTCTGTGAATTCGCAACCTAGCAGTTCAACTACGCTGGCCAATGGATTTTATCGGCTGGAAGTATATAAGTCTTCGAGTGGCTGCGTTTTTACAAACATTGAAGGTGAATGGGGGGAATGTACTTTAAGTGCAACTACGGCGGTAACTCCCAGAGGAACCTTCAATATTAACAACAGAAATGTAGGTGGTGTACGAATCAAACAAATTAAGGATTATGATCCCGTAACTGCCAAATTTAATACTAAGCAGTATTATTATAAACTCTATTCAACAGATTCAACGCTGACGAGCGGATTATTGGTCTCGCCCGTAAAAATGGTAACGTTTGAGCATATTGCGGGTGTAGGCTGCCGGTTTTGGAAGCTCAGCCCGACCAGCAGTTATCCTTTGGCAAGCGAGGGAGGATCGTATGTAGTGTACCCGGAAGTGAGAACAGTGGAAAATGGCAACGGATGGACGGATCTGTTGTTCAGTTATCAACCGGATATTCCTTCTCTTGATTTTCCGATAGTTCCCCTTCATGACTCCGGTTACGCGAGGGGTCATTTGCTGGAAGAAAAGGTGTATAATCAAAGCGGCACATTATTGAGGAAAAAACACAAAACCTATGTGTATGGAACAGGAACCGGTCAAACGGGATATCGGTCTAAAGGTTATTGGTATAGCATTGGTGATGGCTACTGGTATGAATATGATTATATGACGGGTCTGTTGCCTTCTACTTCCGTTTGTAATTCTTTCAGCACCATTGCCATGCCTTATGAGGTTGCAAGTGAGTCTGATACGACTTACAATGGGAGCGAAAAGTTCGGTGTGAAGACTACCTATGCTTATGACACTTATAATCAATACCTGGTCTTAAGGCAACAAAAAACGACTGTAAACGGTAATCAAACAAAGGAAATCAATTATGAATATCCATTCAGTTTGTTGGCTGATTTTAGTTTCGGGTTGACCGGGCCGGAACAGACGATGAAGAGTACTTTGTTGGGCTTGAATTATCTTCAACCATTGGAAATTACCAATACGATTACTCCGTCCGGCGGCTCACCAACTTTATTGGGTGGTACAAAATTTAGTTACGGATATTTTAATACTACCGAAATACATCTGGCCAGTGTGAAGAATTATACTACGGCCACGGTGTTTGATGAAACCTTCCTTACTGCTTATGATACCAGGGGGAATCTCCTTGAAAAGTATAAAAATGCTTTACAAAGGGAGGTTTATCTGTGGGGATACAATAGCCAATATCCGGTCGTGAAAATTTTAACCAGTAATTATACGACAGTTAGCCCCTGGGTAACTCAGGGAATATTGGACAATCCGACCGATGATTCTGCTTTAAGGAGCCATTTGAGTGTTGTGCGTACCAATCTTTCTTCTGCACCAGCAGGAGCGCAAGTGTCTATTTATACTTATAGTCCTTTAACTGGTATGACTTCTTTTACAGATGCAAAGGGAATGACGGCTTATTATGAGTACGACAATTTCGGCAGGCTCCGGTCTATCAAAGATAGTGACGGTAAAGTGGTTAAGGTTTTTGATTATCACTACAGTCAGTAATTCATTCAGTTTAAGCCCTAAAGGTATGCTAATTATGAAAACAAGGTTTCTATTTATGGCAGGTCTGATGCTGATGACTCTGCTGATATCTAATATCAATTCTTTCGGACAGGCTTTCATCAGCCTTTCTTATCCGAGCCCTCAGGTTTACACCGTGGGAATTCCGATCGTGACAGTAAATCCCTCAGTTTCGGGAGGGCCTGCCGCGGCAGGCGGAAACACCACACAGGCATTTGTGGGTAATGGAATGGCGGCCGCACTGGATGGCACTGGTACAAGTGCTTATTTTTATAACCCTTTGAATACTGCCGTTGATGCTGCCGGAAACATTTATGTTGCGGATGCCGGTAATCATAAGATCCGTAAGGTAACGCCCGAGGGTGTCGTGACTACATTTGCGGGTACCGGATCCGCAGGTTTTCTGGATGGGCCTGGATATACAGCCAGATTTCAGCATCCGTCTGCACTGGCGGTG
>DATFQH010000360.1:0-6147 GCA_035264385.1 Pedobacter sp. | reverse complement strand
GGGATGATTTCCTCACGTTTACAGCCAATTAAGTCAATTATCTGATCTTTTACTTCCTCAGGCATGGCACCTGGCAAGTCCATCTTATTTAAGATCGGAATAATTTCCAGGTCATGCTCTAACGCTAAATATAAGTTTGAAATGGTTTGGGCCTGAATTCCCTGAGATGCGTCAACGATCAGCAGCGCACCTTCGCAGGCTGCAATAGATCTCGAAACTTCATAAGAAAAATCTACGTGTCCGGGTGTATCGATCAGGTTGAAATTGTATTCAATTTCACCAACCTTATAATTCATTTGTATCGCGTGACTTTTTATCGTGATTCCGCGTTCACGCTCTAAATCCATATTGTCAAGCAACTGAGCCTGAGCTTCACGCTGGCTAATGGTTTTAGTGTATTCCAATAAACGGTCAGCCAAAGTGCTTTTCCCGTGGTCAATATGTGCAATTATGCAGAAATTACGTATATGCTTCATCAGTGGCGCAAAGATAAGATTTTGAGCGGATTATTTCGCAGGAATTATTTGCCGCTGTTGGCCAGTTCAATCAGGTTTCGAACCACTGTACTGTCTGTAAGGTCATAACTGAATTCATCGACCGCTGCACCCATGTTCAGCTTCGGATTTCTATATTGCATTTCGCTACTTACAGCCTTGCGTGCTGAAGCGTGGAATTCCTTTGCACCGGTAGTCATTATGAGCTCCCTAATGTTGTCTGTTGAAATTCCGGCACCGGGCATAATACTAATTCTGCCTGCAGCCTGTTCAATCAGCGAAGCCAGCACGGCAGAACCCTTCGCAGCAGACGCTTCGGCGCCTGAAGTAAGCACACGTTCACAGCCTAACCCGATAATGTCCTCAAGCGCTTCAGGCAAGTTCCTTGTCATGTCAAATGCCCTGTGAAAAGTTACGCCCATCCCATCTGCAAGCGCAATCAGTTCGGCACAGCGCAACTTATCTACCCTGCCATCAGCTTTCAGTATCCCGATCACTACGCCATCGCAGCCCAGAGACCTGCACATTTTAATGTCTTCTTTCATCAGCTCAAATTCGAGCCCGGTATATAAAAAATCACCGCCTCTCGGCCTGATGATTGGATACACCTGGATATTCAATATTTTTTTTGCAAGCGCAATCTGCGAATAGCTTGGGGTAGTGCCTCCTTCAGGTAAATTATCACAAAGTTCCACACGTATCGCACCACCTTCCTCTGCCGCAATCGCAGATCGGAGAGAATTGGCACATACTTCCATATTGATCATGAGCTGAATATCTGTTATGAAGTGTAATAACTTTTCCCGTCAATCAACAGATCCTCTTTCGATGAATCGCAGACCGCATAACTGAATCCCTTCTGAATGGCATAAGCCCCATATTCACCCTTTTTGTTAAGAGCTAAAAAACCTACCTGTATCTTCTTTGCGATCTCCGGTTTTTTCTTGATGATGCGCATCACGGCTTCTTTACAAGCCGCTTCAGGAGAAAATCCCTGACGCATCAGTTCCACTACCAAAAAGCTGCCAACATTTCTGATCACTTCTTCACCCACACCCGTCGACGTGGCACCACCAACTTCATTGTCTACAAAAAGACCTGCCCCGATAATCGGACTATCACCGACACGGCCATGGAGTTTATATGCCATTCCACTTGTAGTACAGGCACCTGAAAGGTTGCCGTTAGCATCAAGCGCCAGCATGCCTATCGTATCATGATTGTATTGGTTGCCGGGTAATTTCTTAGGTGCTGCTTTATCATACTGCTTGTTCTCAATGTTCATAACCGGTTCATATTTTGCAGTTTTCAGCCATTCCTTCCATGCCTTCTCACTCTCCTCGGTTAAAAGGTTTTCTTTTTTAAAGCCATTTTCCAGCGCAAATTGTAAGGCACCTTCTCCAACGAGCATAACGTGCGGCGTTTTTTCCATTACCATTCTGGCTACAGAAATTGGATGTACAATATGCTCGATGCCAGCAACCGAACCACAGTTCCCAAACTCATCCATAATACATGCATCAAGTGTTACATGGCCATCACGATCCGGGTTTCCACCATAACCCACTGTAGTTACTTTTGGATCAGCCTCCGGCACATGCACGCCCTGTTCCACAGCGTCAAGTGCGCGTCCTCCAGAAGACAACACCTTCCATGCAGCCTTATTGGCAGGGATGCCAAAGTCCCATGTCGAAATTACTATAGGTTTCATCTTCGCCCCGTTTACCGGGTTTTTACCTGTAGTCATTCCCAGAACCTTATTTTTATCGATAGCCAGCAATGAAGCCGACAGCGCAGTAGCTTTTATGAATTTTCTTCTGTTGAACATGAATTTAAATGATTTTAAAATTATCTGCATCCCTCAGGAAAGGAAAGCTGCGGCGTGTTTTTACCAGTTCTTCGTAATGGATGCTGAAAGTATACAGGTCCTCATCCTCAGGTTTATAATAAACCGTCTTACCCATAGGATCTATACATTGCGAATGCCCGCTGTGATAGACTTCATTGCCATCATGACCTACACGGTTGGCTCCGATCACATAACTTTGGTTTTCAATGGCCCTCGCAGGGATCAGCGCATTCCAATGCGGAGACCTTTTGTCCGGCCAGCTGGCGATTAGTAATAAAATATCGTACTCTTTATTTTGGTTACGCAACCATACCGGAAATCTTAGGTCATAACATATGGCAAGTCTGATCTTCCAGCCCTTCAGATCCACGATCACTTTATTTTGGCCCTGCGTATAATTTTTATCTTCATCACCCAGACCAAATAAATGCCTCTTATCATAATGGCTAAAAGAGCCATCAGGGAGCATCCAGATCATCCGATTGTAATACAAGCCATCTTCCCTGATAATGAGGCTCCCGGTTATCACACAATCATATTTTTCTGCCTGTGTTTTCATCCACTGCATTGTTTTTCCGCCAATTTCCTCGGCCAGCGCTTCAGCATTCATACTAAAACCTGTATTGAACATTTCAGGAAGAACGATCAGATCCGTTTTTTCTTTGATGCCCATTGAAAGCCTCAGGGCAAGGTTCTGGAGGTTTTTGTCTATATTTTCCCAAAACAAATAAGCCTGGAAGATGGTAATCTTAAGATTATTGATGTTCAGGTAATTCGGTTGCTCCATATATCAGTTTAAAAGGATGTAAATTATAATTTCATTAACCTTTCAACGGCTTTTTCCAATGTTTCTTGCTTTTTTGCAAAACAAAAACGTAAAACCTGATGATCGGTCTGCTTGGTATAAAAAGCTGAAACCGGTATACTGGCCACACCATAATCCTTTACCAGTCTGGCAGCCATGTCCGTATCTTTCTCATCACTCAGGTGTGCATAGCTAACGCACTGAAAATACGAACCATTACAAGGTAATAATTTAAATCTAGTTTCGCCAAGCAGGGTTCTGAACAAATCCCTTTTCTGCTGAAAAAATGGGGATAGGTCCATATAAGTAGCCGGATCTTTTAAGTAACTTGCAATACCCGCCTGCATGGGCGTGTTAACACTGAATACATTAAACTGATGAACTTTTCTAAACTCTTTCATCAGTTTTTCAGGCGCCAGGCAATAACCCAGCTTCCAGCCGGTCGTGTGCAGCAATTTGCCGAAAGAGGCGGTAATAAAACTTCTTTCCTTCAATTCAGGATACAAAGCAATACTATGATGTTTCTGACCGTCGAAAATGATATGCTCATAGACCTCATCGCTCAGAATCAGCACGTCGGTATTTTTAGTGAGCTTGATCAGCGCTTCAATATCTTTTTCAGATAAAATACAACCTGAAGGATTCTGAGGGCTGTTCAGGATAATCATTTTAGTATTGGCAGAGAAAAGTTTCTTAACCATTTCCCAGTCAATCTCATAATTCGGTGGGGCCAGCTCATAGGGCTTCACCAGTCCGCCCAACAATTTCACTGCCGGAGCATAACTGTCATATGCAGGCTCAAAAATGATCACCTCATCGCCGGCACTGATGCACGAACTCAATGCCGTAAAGATCGCCTGCGTACCACCTGCCGTAACAGTCACTTCTTTCTCAGGGTGATAATCTGCACCATAAAGATTTTTCACCTTTCCGGCAATTAACTCTCTCAATGGAGCAAGCCCGGTCATAGGTGCATACTGATTAAAGCCATTTTTCATGGCCATTGTTACTTCGTTTACCAGTTTTGGATCACATTCAAAATCAGGGAAACCCTGAGATAAATTTATTGCATTATGTTCTTCAGCCAGTTTGGACATCACCGTAAATATGGTCGTACCCACACCAGGTAATTTGGATTGTATAGATATCATGTACGGGCGAAAATAGAAATAATATTTATCCCGTTATATCAGAATATTTTAATAATTTCAACCTGCTATGAGTTTCAAAACAAAAGAAAGCAGGCTGCTGCTTGTTCTGGGTGCTTTTTTCGTTGCCAACGCCATTTTATCAGAATTTATTGGTGTCAAGATATTCACAGTTGAAGGCACACTAGGTATCGAGAAGTTTGACATTAATCTTTTGGGAGTGCCCAATCTTTCCTTTAATATGTCCGCCGGAGTGCTTACATGGCCAATCATTTTCATCATGACAGACATCATCAATGAGTACTTTGGTGTAAGGCAGGTTCGCTATCTTTCTATTCTTACCGCAATTCTGATCTCCTATGCCTTTATCGTAGTAGGAGGGGCCATGCAACTTAAACCATCAGACTTTTGGATCAATCAGACCATTAATGGGCAGCCTACCAATATGAATAATGCCTTTGCCGGCGTATTCGGGCAGGGCATGTGGATTATTGTAGGGTCTATAATTGCGTTTATAGTAGGCCAGATTGCCGATGTGCTTATTTTTCATAAAATAAAAAGGATTACCGGCGACCGGGCCTTATGGTTGCGTGCCACAGGGTCTACGCTGGTATCACAGTTTATAGACAGCTTTGTGGTTATCTTCATCGCGTTTTACCTCAACCCGGCATATCATTGGAGCTGGCAAATGGTAGCCGCTATCGGGCTGGTCAATTACACTTACAAATTTGTTGTCGCTATTGTGATGACCCCGATATTGTACCTGGTACATGGTCTTATAGATGGGTATTTGGGTAAGGACCTGGCACACCGGATGATCCAGATGGCAGGCAGAAAATAGTTCCGATCAGCTTTTTATTCTGCGGTCAAAAACAAAGGATTCTGATTTTAAAAGTTTTATGGATTGAAAATCAGTATGTTTTGGGTTGATCAGGTAATTGTATTCGGCAAAAATAATAGAGGAGGGAACTTTCAATAGCGCGGATCTACCTTCCAGAATCCATTCTTCACCAATCTGCTGGGTTAGTGGAATGTTTTGATACTCAGTCCAGTTTACAGGAAGTTTTTTAACGTCGGCTGTCAATATCCTAATGTCATCAGGTACTTCTATAGTCATTACTTTAAATGACTGGTTTAGTCCTATCTGGTTTCTGTGTACGATGTTTTCCAGGCAGGCAAGAGAGCGTGAGCCTGCGGTATAGATCATTTCCGTATCATTCAGATTCCATCGCGCAGCTCTTCCAGAGGCAATAAGGCCTGTAGCATACCTGGCAAGAACGATACGATATACCTGCATTTTAATTAGGCCAGATCACCATGCGCGATGCGGATCAACTCTTCCTCAATCAATGTTATACCTGTGATGGTATCCATCAGATCAAAGGGGAGCTGATTACCAAGTCCATATGAAGGCGTGTTGAGCCATTGGTAAAATAATCTGGCCGACCCGAATATTTCTATTCCCTGATCAAATAATGAAAAGGATTTTAAGATCTTTTCACTCAGCGCAGGATCGAGTTTTGAAGAATTGGAAACATAATTCTGTATGGTTTTGACATTGGTTTTAAAGGTGTCCTGAAATTGTTCCTTGCTAAAGCCGGAAAGATCCAGAAAATCAAGTGCCGCCTTTGCAGACAATCCTTTTTTGGAATTGGTAAGTACTGTAATAGGATTGCTGTATAAGGCTTGGTATTGTGTCTGCAGTGCTGGTTCAGCAACCATAGCAGCTTTTGCTTTTGTCTTGTAAGGTTTTGGAGTGTTTGCCATAACTTCCTTATTTAATATAACAAATATAGGAATTTTTTCTGTTTTTAATGGAAATTTTTCCATTTTTCTTTTCGAGCCCTCTGT
>DATFQH010000359.1:0-6118 GCA_035264385.1 Pedobacter sp. | reverse complement strand
CATCAGCCTGCTTCGTGAGTATGATTTGAAAAGTAAGGGTGTAGACAGTACAGGAAACATAACAGACGGTGAGCTTCTAAAGGAATTGCTTTTTAAGATGATTCACTAATGGAATTGTGACCAATCATGAGTGCAAAGTTTATTTGTTGAAAATTTTCTCCTCAAAAAAGGTTGTTCTGAAAAAACAGCCTCTTTTTCTTTATTATGCGCTCGTTCCCGTCTTTAATTCTTACAATACGTGTGAAAGAACTGAGTAATTGACTCCGATTTGATTTGATTTTATGTGTTTTGTGAAAATTAACCCGTTTTTATATTGTTTTCTTCTGTTTTTATTCCTGTGTTTGCTGGTTTTTTCAGAAAATATTTGTGTTTTTTTAATATTGTGTAGGTAATTGCTGTGTAATTCGTCTTTTTGTATGTTTAAACTCAGGAATATTTACTGACTTTTTCAATATAGGTCATTTAAAAGTTTAAAAAGCTTAGAATTGTTTGTGCTTTTTAATGTTTAATGATTTTATTATGGAATTATCTAAAATTAGCTCTCCTTTTTATTTAAAAGATGTTTTTGCACTGCTGTTTGGTTGTATAATTTGGGTTTCTTCATGTGATCCGTAGCTGTTTTGTTGTTTTTCGCTTCAAACAGGTTCGTTTAATATCAAATAAAGAAACACATTATGAAATTTTTTACACTCTTATTCTTTTTTAGTTCAATTGTTGTGTTTAGTGTGGATGCCCAGGACGTAACTGTTACCGGAAAGGTTATTTCTTCAGAAGACGGTCTCGGATTGCCAAGTGTGAGCATTATGGTTAAAGGTGCTAAAGCTGGTACCAGCACGGATGCTGACGGCAAGTATAGAATTAAAACCGCATCCAATGCAGTACTTATATTTAAATACATCAGCTTCAAGCCTCAGGAGATACCTGTCGAAGGCAAAGTGGTGCTCGATGTTATCCTTGAATCTGACGCTCAGGCCTTAAAGGAAATTGTCGTAACGGGATATGGTCAACAGTCCAGAAAGACGCTAACCAGTGCCATTACTTCCGTAAGCGCAGACCAGATCGAAAATTTACCAGTTGCAAATACAGATCAGTTACTGCAGGGTAAGGCTTCCGGCGTTCAGGTAAATGCCAATAACGGTTCTCCGGGTGGGGGTATGTTTGTACGTATTCGCGGTACTTCTTCCATAAATGGTTCCAGTGATCCGTTATATGTGATTGACGGTATTCCGATGCAATCTAATAATCTTGCAGGAATCGGAGTGGGTGGAGGGGTGACCAGCCCGATGGCAGATCTTAATCCTGCCGACATAGCCTCTATGGAAATTTTGAAGGATGCTTCTGCAACCGCTATTTATGGTGCCAGGGCTGCCAATGGAGTGGTTTTGATCACAACAAAGAGAGGTAATTCCCAAAAGGCGAAAATAAGCTTGGGTACCTACTACGGTGCTCAGACCATAGACAATAAACTGGCTGTAGTTGACGGGCCGACCTTTGAATCTCTTATGAATGAAGCAGCAGTGAATAATGGACAGGCTCAACCTTATGCTAATCCCCAGAACGCCATTAATACCAATTGGGCCGAACCGATATTCCGTACCGCGGCCATTCGCAACGTGGATCTTTCTGTAGATGGTGGGAACGAAAAGATCAAGTACCTGGTATCTGCAAATGACTTTTTACAGGAGGGTACGATTAAAGTAGAGGATTATAAAAGGAGCAGTTTAAGGGTAAACTTAGATTTCATTCCTGTAGAAAAGTTAAAGATCGGGACAAGTACGTTTTTTACAAGGAATAAAAGAAACCGTGTAGCCAATGATGATGGACTATATGGTCCGGTAGTCGGTGCTTATAATTACCCGGCGAATTTGCCGTTTTATAATGCTACGACCGGAGCATACACCAAATCAGGTATTTATGAGAATCCTTTGACCTCCATCAACGAAAGTTCAATTGACATGAGTACTAACAGGTTGTTAACCAATATTTATGCTGAATACGAATTTATCAAAGGGTTGAAATTGAAGTCGACATTCAGCCTTGATTTTAGTAATATCGTTGAAAATTCCTATTTCAATTCGTTAACGATCTCGGGGTCTGCACGTAATGGCCTGATCACCAATATGAATACCAACGACGATAACTGGATACAGGAAAACGTACTGACCTATCAGTTCAAAAGCAATAAAAATAATTTCAATGTACTGGTAGGTACGACTCTACAGGAATCGCAATATTTCAGGTCTACTGCTATAGGAGAGCAATTTCCGAGTGATCAGTTCAATCAAATCACTTCTGCTGCAGTACAAAGAGGAACAACCGACAGGACTTCCTGGGGAATTGCTTCTCTGTTCAGTCGGATCACCTATGATTATGACGGAAAATACTTAGCGACTGTAAACGTTAGGAGAGATGGTTCTTCCAGATTCGGTGAAGAAAATAAATGGGGAACTTTTCCTTCTGTTGCTGGCGGCTGGGTGCTGTCAAGAGAATCATTTATGCAGAATGCCACGGCTATATCTAATCTGAAAATGAGACTGAGTTATGGGGTTACAGGTAATCAAAGCGGTATCTCAAACTTTCAGTCGCTGGGTCTGTGGGGAGGAAATTTGGACGATTTGAATGCGCCAAGTGGCAATGCAGCCTATGCTGATATTCCTGGAATCACCCCCTTGCAGCTGGCCAATTCTGATCTTAAATGGGAGACCACCAAACAAACCGATTTTGGGATTGACCTGGGTTTCTTTAAAGACAGGCTAACCATCACCGCAGATTACTATGTGAAAAAAACTGAAGATCTTCTGCTTTCAGTTCCATTGCCACGCACTACCGGATATAATTCAGTTGTACAGAACTATGGGGAGGTATCCAATAAAGGATTTGAGTTTTCATTTGCGGCCAGTATCATCCAGAAAGAAGATTTCACATGGAGCAGCAATTTCAATATCGCCGCCAACAAGAGTAAAATCTTAAAACTTGCTGCTCCTTTTAATGTATACAACAGGGATCTTTATCGTTATGAAGAAGGTTATCCCCTTTACTCTTTCTATTTTCATGAGCAGACCGGAGTGGACACACAAACAGGTGCCCCCATCTTTACTGATGTAAACGGCGACGGGATATTCGATCCCAATGTGGACCGTAAAATCGTCGGCGATGCCAATCCGGATTATTTCGGAGGTTTCACCAATACCTTCACTTACAAAGGTTTTGACCTAATGGCTTTTCTTCAATATTCGGTAGGTAATGACCAGCTAAACTGGAAGCGGTTCTTCCTGGAGCATGGTGGTACACGTGGCGTGAACTTTTCTGAAAGCCAGCTGGACAGATGGCAGAAACCCGGTGATGTGACTATGATACCTAAGATGAACGCTGAAAACTATGCTTCTAACCTTCGCTCTTCGAGATTTATGGAAGACGGTTCTTATATGCGCCTGAAAAACGTATCAATCGGCTATAAACTGCCGCCTGCGACGGCAAAAAAATTAGGAATGTCTTCGGTTAGAGTTTATGTATCCGCGCAAAACCTGCTCACATTTACCAATTATAGCGGCGTTGATCCCGAGCTATCCGGTTTAGCTTCAACAAAATTAACCCAGGGAATCGAATTTTTCAGCTTACCTCAACCGAAGGTATTTATGGCTGGATTTAATATTAGTTTAT
This sequence comes from Pedobacter sp., assembly GCA_035264385.1. GTDB lineage: Bacteria > Bacteroidota > Bacteroidia > Sphingobacteriales > Sphingobacteriaceae > Pedobacter. Next base: position 2,458 of record DATFQH010000359.1, on the reverse strand, counting down.
AATCTGTAAGGCTATGAAAAGAGATCTATTAAAATCCAATTTTACGGCAGTAGCTGCCGTAAAGTCAGCGTTCAATAAATTGTTTTTGCTGACATCGTTGAGTTTACTTTTCCTTCTTGGCTCCTGTGAAGTCCTGGATCAGGAGCCTCAGTCTGAAGTTCGCACAGATCTGGCAATATCCAACCAGCAAAGCGCAAAAGCTGCCCTGGCGGGGATGTACAATCAGCTTCAGGACGCCAATTACTATGGCAGGAACCTGCTCATCATGGGTGATGTTACTTCGGATATAGCCCAGAGCATCGGCAGCTGGGACTTTTACAGGGAGATGGATACCTATCTGGTTAGTCTGGATAACAGGGAAAATGGTGCTTTTTATACCCGGGCTTACCGGGCCGTCAGTGTTGCTAACAGTCTGATCGCAACGGTACCGTCCTTAAGCGATATGACTGATGCTAGTAAGGATGCCATGCTTGGCCAGGCCTATTTCGTAAGAGGACTGGCTTATTTTGATCTGGCGAAAGTATACGGAGGTATTCCCGGAGTTTATGGGACCCTGGGCGTTCCCCTGGTGCTAACTCCAACTACAAAAGTAGATGAAAGCATTTTTGTTGCCCGTGCCGGTCTGCAGGAGACTTATGATCAGGCAGAAAAAGACCTGCTTAAAGCACTGGAGCTGCTACCTGCCGCTACCAATAGATCCCAGGCCTCCAAAGGAACTGCCCGTGCCCTGTTGTCCAGATTGTATCTGTACGAAAACAAACCTGCGCAGGTGCTCACTTATGCTGATCTGGTGATCAGTGACCCCTCTTATATACTAGCGCCAAGTTTTGCGGCTATCTTCGAAAGCAAGCTCTCCACTGAGGCTATTTTAGAGCTGAACTTTAACAGCGTTGATCAGAGTAACATCAGGAACTGGTACTTTCCGGCGAGTGGTGGCGGACGGGGCGATATTGCTGCCCACACCGAATTTTACGAAGCGGCCATTGCAGATCCCAAAGACACCAGAGGCAAGCTGTTTGCTTATTCTGCAAGTTCCAAAACCTATTACCCGACCAGGTATATGAAAGCTGGTAATATTGATAATGTGCTGGTGATCAGGATTGCTGAAATCTACCTGAACAGGGCAGAGGCCCGTGCCAAAACCAATGATCTTGACGGTGCCAGGGCAGATCTTAATAAAGTCAGGAAACGTGCGGGTGTAGATGAAATCAACCCCGTAGGAGAGGAAGCTGTGCTAAAAGCCATATGGATGGAAAGGAAGCTGGAGCTTGCGTTTGAGGGGCACAGCTTCTTTGATCAGGTACGTACCGGCTTATCATTTACAGAGCTTGCTAGTGTCAAACGCACCAATGGGCCGGCTGTAAGCCTTGTTAATCCGGGTCGTCAGGTATTTCCGATTCCTTCATTTGAAATGAGCTCCAACAATAAGCTCAGTCAGAATGAAGCCTACAAATAACCGAGCAGAAGCTATCAACAAAATTTTAAATCTAAATACCTAATTGTCATGAATAAAAGAAATTACTTAAAGCATATCTCCCGTTGCGGTATGCTGGGGCTGTCGGGGCTATTTTTTACTGTACAGCTGATGGCGCAATCTGTGATGAAACCCGCCAAATTGGATGCGCTCAAAAAGGAACTGGCCACCGAAATCGATAAAGAGCAGGTTGCTACTCAGCAAATGGTAGACATGGTCTTCAGCTTCGCTGAACTTGGGTTCCAGGAAGAGGAAAGCTCTAAATACCTGACCGACATTTTGGAGAAAAACGGATTTGTGATTGAAAGAGGTATTGCTGGAATCCCGACCGCATGGACGGCCAAATGGGGTGCCGGTAAGCCCATGATCGCTGTGGGAAGCGACATCGATTGTATTCCTAAAGCTTCCCAGAAGCCTGGGGTAGCCTATCACGACCCCATTGTGGACGGCGCTCCGGGTCATGGCGAAGGGCACAATGCAGGTGTGCCGCTCAGCATTACGTCTGTGCTGGCACTAAAGAAGATCATGGAACGTGAAAAGCTTCCGGGAACGATTATGCTCTGGCCGGGAGTTGCCGAAGAAGTTGACGGCACTAAAGCATATTACATCAGAGAACAATATTTTAAAGATGTTGATGCGTGTATATTTAGCCATGTGAGCAGTAATTTGGGTGTTTCTTATGGCGACAGAGGTGATAACGGACTGATCTCGGTAGAATTTAAGTTCGAAGGACAGGCAGCTCATGGTGCTGGTGCGCCATGGAGAGGTAAAAGTGCTTTAGATGCTGTGGAACTGATGAACATCGCATGGAACTATCACCGTGAACACATGGAGCCTACCCAGCGTTCTCATTATGTGATCACTGATGGGGGTGATCAGCCAAATGTAGTGCCTTCAAAAGCTTCCGTGTGGTATTATTTCAGGGAACGTACTTACCCTAAGATTAAGCAAATGTTTGACGATGCCTTAAAAATGGCGCAGGCA
>DATFQH010000358.1:0-12196 GCA_035264385.1 Pedobacter sp. | reverse complement strand
AGTTGATATAAAAGAATCAGGCTAGCGAAATACATAATACATACTTTGGCGGAATAAACAATTAAGTCATCTAAGGGTAAACATCAAACCGCACAATTGCCACATTGTTGCAATAATAAAATAATCTCTTAGCTTTGTTTTCATAATCATGTTAATGATTCAAATCCTCCAGAACATCATAAGGCAGAAACTAATGAAGAACAGCAAAATAAACAGCAAGCACATGAAAGACATAAAAAAATATGAGGTCATCATCATAGGTGGAAGTTATGCAGGGCTTTCTGCAGCGATGGCTTTAGGCAGATCAATGAGAAGCGTTTTGATTATTGATGGCGGCGAACCTTGTAACCGGCAAACGCCGCATTCGCATAATTTCATCACCCAGGATGGGGAGAAGCCCGGAGTTATCGCATCAAAAGCAAGGGCCGAGGTCTTAAAGTATCCAACTGTAACGCTTATAAATGATATTGCCATTAATGCGGAGCAAAACGAATCTGGTTTTACCATCAGTACAAACACTGTCCGACACTTTAGTGCAGTTAAACTGGTTTTTGCAACAGGCATAAAAGACATCATGCCCGAAATAAAAGGATTTGAAGAATGCTGGGGAATTTCTGTTGTCCACTGCCCGTACTGCCATGGATATGAAATTCGCGGTAAAAAAACAGCAATTTTAGCAACGGGAGAAAGAGCATTCCATCTCGCTTCACTGGTGAGTAATCTGACGCCTGATGTGACTATTCTAACCAACGGCGACGCAAATTTCGATGCAGGGCAACTCTCCAAATTCGACAAGCACAAAATAACGGTAGTCGATACCGTAGTAACAGAAATTGCGCATGAAGCCGGGCAGATCAGACAAGTAGTATTCAAAGATGGCACCAAAAAGTCTTTCGACGCACTCTACGCTGCAGTTCCTTTTACCCAGCAATCAGACGTCCCAATTTCGCTGGGCTGCACTATGACAGAACAAGGCTACATCAAAGTAGACAGTTTTCAGGCGACAACGGTGAACGGCATTTTAGCCTGCGGTGACAATTCTGCAATGATGCGCTCAGTCGCAAACGCCGTCTATACAGGCAATCTGACCGGAGCAATGGTTAACAGGCAATTAACAGACGAACAATTTTAGCTTCCCATCTAAAACCGTATAATTCACGTATTATGCAGAATTCTCCTACCTACCAATCACCCTGATCAGCATTTTTGCAATAACCCCATAACCTTTATCGGAAGGATGCAATCCATCATAAGTCATGTTTATCGAACCATCAGGATATGGATATTCGTCTTTTACAGCATCAAAGGGAATGTCGGTAAAAGCCGGATATTTAAAATTACGGTATGAACTTAATCCATTATCCCTCAGCCTTTTATACTTCACCAGATGCTTCAGCCCCAGACTGCTTTTATGGAATAAGTCGACTACTTTAAAATTTTCATAGCTTCCAATCGCTTTCACAGCTTCTGCAAATTGTTCAAGCGACTGACCACTTTTAGCTTTATAAGAACCCCAGGCATTGTTTCTTAGATCCTTCAGGTAAACAAAATCTACCCGCTGCATCGGTGTTATCAGGATAATTCTGGCCTTTGGGTTCAGCTTGCGGAGTTTATTAACAATAATCCTGAATGACCCGAATAATGTACTGTTGCCCTTGTTTTCTTTATAATCTTCTAATGTCCCGATCGGTCTGCCGCTCCACCAGTCGTTGGTACCGAGGAAAACCGAATAAATATCTGAGCTGACCAGGCCCAGCTTTTCAATATTTTCTGCTATGCCACCTGCCGTCCAGCCATTATGCCCCTGGTTAATGTAACTGACATCAGTTAATTTTTGAACCACCATAGTCATATATCCCTTGGTAATCCGGTTTCCCGTTTCCTCGGGATGTTCATTCATATAGGTAATAGAGTCGCCGATAGCTGTCCAGGTACGGTGGACCGGAACGAATGAAGTTAAAATAATCAGTAAAGGAACCAGCAGGCATATTCTTTTCATAAGGTAAATTAAAGGCAATTTATTTACAATTCATACTGAGCGTTGAATGGTAATTGTTTAAATAAAATACAGATTAATAAAAATTTAAACATATCCTGACACAACTGAATTATTAATTTAAATTTGGGCATAGATAAAGAATATGCAAAAAGTTTACATGGGGGATGCAGGCCCTAAAGTTTCTCCTGCCATTTACGGCTTCTACAGATGGGATGATGTAAAAAACGCAGATTCTGTAATGAAGAAAATTGTAGAACTGTGCCTGGAACTGGGGATCAATACATTTGAACATGGCGATAGCTATGGCTCTTATAAATGTGAGGAACTGTTTGGAAAGCTGCTGAGCGAGGGCACTTTCAAAAGAGAAGAAGTTGTGCTGTTTACCAAGTGCGGTCTAAAGCTTCCACATCCGCAAAATCCCGATATCAGGATCAAGCATTATGACACTTCCTCTGATCATATCATCAAAAGCGTAGAATCTTCCCTGAAAAAATTAAGAACAGACTACATAGATATCTTTTTACTGGATAAGCTCGATGCCATATCTAACCTGGAAGAAACAGCACTTACACTGGAAAAATTAAAGGATTCTGGAAAAATTAAAAATATCGGCGTAGCTAACTTCTCCGTATTCCAGCACCAGCTACTGACTTCCTACCTGACAAAGCCAATTGTTACCAATCACATCGAGCTTAATCTGCTCAGTACCCAGGCACTGGACAACGGACAGATCGACTACATCAAACAGCGCTACATGCGTCCGTTGGCTTATGCGCCATTGGCAGAAGGAAGAATAGCGACCGGAACAGACGGTCAGGCGGCCAAAGTCCGCGAGAAACTGGAAGAGCTGAGCCATAAGTATAATGCCGACATTGAATCACTTGCCGTGGCCTGGCTGGTTAAATTAGGAGCGTTGCCGCTTATCGGAACTACAAATGAGCAAAGGATAAAAAATGCGGTGAATGCTTTTTCTATAGAACTGGATCATCAGGACTGGTATGATCTCTATAATACTTCAGTAGAAAATCACGGATAATCACAAACAAATTTATTCCGGGGTTGTTCTGTTTCCACATCAGCTTAATAGTTAAAAGATATGGAAAACAAAGAAAACTCCCGCGACAGCACCAACAACACACAGGCAACCGATGAACACATCAGGACGCTGACAGGAAAAGACGCGATAAAAAAATTAAAGCATATAGCCACCAGCGCTGAAAATTGCTTTTTTTGTACCAGCATAAAGACAGGCTTGCCACTTTCGGTAAGGCCCATGTCTGTTCTGGAAGTAGACGACGAAGGGAATTTATGGTTTATGAGCATGAAAGACAGCACCACAAACAAAGAGGTTACTGCTGATCCTTTCACCCACCTTTTCTTTCAGGAAAACAAAAACTCCGGTTTTTTAAACATCTATGGCATTACCGAAATCAGTACCGATCAGGAAAAAATAAATGAACTTTGGAATCCGCTGCTAAAAGTATGGTTTCAGGAGGGCAAGGATGACCCGCAAATCAGCCTTTTAAAAGTCGTACCCACAAATGTATATTACTGGGATACAAAACATGGCGAAATGGTTGCATTCGTTAAAATGGCTGCTTCTGTGATCACAGGAAAAACCATGGACGATTCCGTTGAAGGAAAGCTTGATTTTTAATTTAAATATCTTGTAAATTTTCCACTTTATGCTAGCATAATAATTTGTTTTATAGTATTTGTTTTAACTTAGCATACTATATCACAAATTATAAAAAATGGTGGGACAAATCGTATTTATAGCACTTACCCTGGCCTCCATAGCCTGGTTTGGCTATAATGTAAAGAAGGTTATCCGTAACATTCGTTTGGGTAAAGCTACTAACAGATCAGACCAGCCGCAAAAGCGGTTAATGACGATGCTTAGTGTGGCTTTTGGCCAGACAAAAATGTTTTTCAGGCCGATACCTGCAATGCTGCATCTGGTCGTATATGTTGGTTTTGTAATCATCAACATAGAAGTACTCGAGATCATGATCGACGGTATATTTGGGACGCACAGAATATTTGGTGGACTAGGTGTCCTGTACAATGGCCTGATCGGCTCCTTTGAATTTCTTGCACTTGGCGTATGGCTGGGGTGCGCAGTATTTCTGATCAGAAGAAACATCATTAAACTTAAAAGATTCAGCGGTGTCGAAATGACCAGCTGGCCCAGGACAGATGCGAATGCTATCCTGATCTCAGAGATCCTTTTGATGACCGCTTTCTTAATTATGAATGCAGCCGACGCCAAATTACAGCTGATAGGCAGCAGCCATTACATTTCTGCAGGTGCATTTCCGGTAAGTCAATATCTCCAGGCTTTACTTCCTGACACCGAAACTTCCCTTATTACTGTCGAAAGAGCATGCTGGTGGTTCCATATCGTGGGCATCTTTGCTTTCCTAAACTACCTGCCCTACTCTAAACACTTCCACATACTGTTTGCCTTTCCGAATACCTATTTCAGCAATCTCGATCCAAAAGGCGAATTCACCAATATGAACAGTGTAACCAATGAGGTGAAAGCAATGCTGGATCCCTCCTATACTCCAGAAGAAGCTGAAGCTGGGAGATTTGGCGCAAAAGACGTAAATGACCTCACCTGGGTAAATCTGATGAATGCATACACCTGTACAGAATGTGGCCGTTGTACATCCGTTTGTCCGGCAAACATTACCGGTAAATTGCTTTCTCCCCGTAAGATCATGATGGATACCAGAGATCGCATGGAAGAGGTCGGCAGGAACATAGACAAGACAGGAAAAGGTTTTGACGACGGCAGGTCCCTCATCGACACTTACATCAGCAGGGAAGAGATTTGGGCCTGCACGAGCTGTAACGCCTGCGTACAGGCATGCCCTATCAACATTGATCCCCTGGCGATCATTACTGATCTCAGGAGGTATGCAGTAATGGAAGAATCGCAGTCCCCGGCAAGCATCAACGCAATGCTTGGCAATATTGAAAACAACGGCGCGCCATGGAAATACGCTCCGGCAGACAGGCTTAACTGGGCCAGTGAAAGTTAATCAGACTAGAAATGAGCGAGAAACTGAATTTTGAGGTGCCTACAATGGCACAGATGATAGCAAGAGGGGAAGAACCTGAGATCTTGTTTTGGGTAGGATGTGCAGGCAGCTACGATGAGAGGGCTCAAAAAACAACCAGGGATATCTGCAAGATCCTTCATCACGTAGGGATCAAATATGCCGTATTGGGCACCGAAGAAAGCTGCACAGGAGATCCTGCCAAACGTGCAGGAAATGAATTCCTTTTTCAGATGCAGGCCATGACCAATATTGAATTGCTGAATGGATACAACATCAAAAAAATAGTAACCGGATGTCCGCATTGCTTCAATACCATAAAAAATGAATACCCCGGATTAGGCGGCAGTTATGAGGTCATTCACCATACCCAGCTCATTCAGCAGCTGATAGATGAGGGGAAACTGAAAGCAGAAGGCGGAGAGAGTTTTAAGGGCAAAAAGATCACCTATCATGACCCATGCTATCTAGGACGGGGTAACGACGTATACGAGGCTCCCAGAAAAGCACTTGAAATCCTTGACGCACAGCTTGTGGAAATGAAGCGCTGCAAGTCCAACGGCTTATGCTGCGGTGCAGGCGGAGCACAGATGTTTAAAGAACCTGAAAAGGGCAAAAAAGACATCAACATAGAGAGAATTGAAGAAGCCCTTGAAACGCAGCCACAGGTAATTGCAGCGGGATGTCCCTTTTGCATGACAATGCTCAGCGACGGCGTTAAGTTAAAAGATCAGGAGCATCAGGTACAGGTTCTGGATATTGCAGAAATAACAGTCAGGGCCAATGGCTTGTAAAACGCTATATATAGCCTCATTAAACTCAGGAAGTAATGGCAACTGCTATTATGTAGGCAACGATACGGATGCAGTTCTCATCGACGCGGGCATATCCTGCAGGGAAACCGAAAAAAGGATGGCCAATATCGGACTTTCCATGAGCAAGGTGAGAGCTGTCTTTATTTCTCATGAACATTCCGATCATATTAAAGGCCTGTGCACCCTCGCCTCCAAATATAACCTTCCTGTATACATCACCACCGGCACCTTGAACGGCTGCCGTTTCATGCTGCGTAAAGACCTGATCAGACCACTGCAAAGCAATCAGTCAATCCAGATAGAGGGGCTTGTGGTCACCAGCTTTCTAAAGATCCATGATGCAGCCGAACCGCATAGCTTTGTGGTGTCTTTTTCTGGCATTAACGTGGGTATATTTACCGACATCGGCGAGCCATGCCCTCAATTGATCCATCACTTCAAACAATGTCATGCCGCTTTCCTGGAAGCCAATTATGACGATGATTTGCTGAGCAGGAGTGCCTACCCTTATTTCCTTAAAAAGAGGATCAGCGGAGGAAGAGGTCACCTGTCCAATCAAAAGGCACTGAACCTGTTTACCACTTATAAACCCGGATTCATGAGTCACCTGTTACTGGCCCATTTATCCAAAGACAACAACTGTCCGGACCTGGTTAAGGCCCTGTTTACCGCACAGGCAGATCATACGGAGGTTATTGTAGCGTCCAGATATGCGGAAACCCCGGTTTATACTATTTCTGAGCAAGTCGCTGCGCATTCATTCTGAGCAGCCTTACCGAAAGATCTGTAAGATCCTGCGGCTCTATATTTTTAAGCGGGATGATCATGTAAGTAGCCATACTGTCCACATCTCCTTCCTCCTTGTCGCCGTAGGTCTGCACAATGACGTCATCACCTTTGGTACGCAGAAACAATTTTCCGCTTTTATCCGTACCATAATAATCCAGCTCCTTAAATTTTGCAAGGTTAAAGGAAAAATATTCGACCTTTCCATTCTCAAAAAACCTTTTATATCTGCAAAATCCGCTGTTGGTAACATTCAGTTCATACCGTTTAAGAGGATGGACTTCGGTGCTATTGTTATAGTGGCTGGAAAGTATACCCTGGATATAAGCAGTCTCCTCATCCAGTGACGAAACTAAAGAGAAAGCCATAAATATCAGGCATATAAGCAGAAAGAAGTACATTTTCAAGCACAATGTAAACTTTTTCATCACGGTGACAATTTAGCCTCTCCAAGTTAATTAAATTTGTAATTTTGGAATATGAGTTTTTCTCCACAATCCAGAGTTTGGGTATACCAAAGTGACCGTGCTTTTTCAAGGGAAGAAGCAGATGCCATTCAGCAGCAGTTAAACGAATTTACTGTTCAGTGGAAAGCACATGGTCATCAGCTGGATGCAAAGGCGCAGGTTCTGTACAATTTCTTCATCGTTTTCTTTGTCGACGAAGCTTCCGCAGGTGTAACAGGATGCTCTATAGACTCCTCAGTTCGCATCATTAAGGAACTTGAGCAGCAATACCAGGTAGATTTATTTAACAGATTTAACCTCGCTTATAAACTTGGCGACAAGGTGATCGTTGCCGGTAAGGAAGATTTCGAAACGCTGGTCAATATCAAAGCTATAGGCCCGGAGACCATTGTATTCAATAACATGGTACAGACACTGCAGGAATTTGAAACCAAATGGGAAATTCCCTTCGAACAAAGCTGGCACAGCAAAGTATTTTCACACCTTCTTTAACCCCTAAAAATCAAGAGGCCCAAGTCTGCGCATATTTCGCATGATCAGGTATTGACGATGTCTGATGTATGAAGTTGCCTTCTTGGGTGTCCACCGTCTAGGATTAGGAAAACATGCTGCAATCAGTGCCGCTTGCGATCTGCTCAGTTTAGCACAGGATTTGCCATAATAAGCCTGCGCAGCGGCTTCGGCACCATAAATCCCATCGCCCATCTCTATTACATTCAGGTAAACCTCCAGAATGCGCTCTTTGCTCCACAATATTTCAATCAGCAAAGTAAAGTAGGCCTCAAAACCTTTTCGCAGCCATGAACGTCCCGGCCATAAAAACACGTTCTTTGCCGTCTGCTGCGATATTGTGCTACCCCCCTTTATCTTCTTTCCTTTTCTGTTGGTTTCAAATGCCTTCTCAATCGCCTTTACATCAAAACCAAGGTGCTTTAGAAACAGCTGGTCTTCAGCAGAAACGGCAGCCCGTTTCATATTGTCAGATATATCTTCAAAGTCTACCCAGTCTTTCTCCATTTTAAAAGACTTGTCAGCACTGTTTCGCTCAATATTACGTTGGATCATCAGTAAAGTAATGGGCGGATTAACAAAGCGATACACCAGCACCCAGAACGCCGTTACCATTACAAACCACAGCAATACCTTTCCAGCTACTGTACCTATTTTTTTAAAAAGAAGAGATCGTGACTTAGGCCGGGCCTTTTTCTTTTTTACCATTGCCCAAAGTTAAGTGTTCTGCCATGATTTTAAACAAAAAAAGCGTCCCGGATACCGGAACGCTTTCAATTTCTGAAGATAGATGATTACTCAGCTACAACTTCGAAAGGAACTTTAACTTTCACTTCTTTGTGCAAGTTTAAGTTAGCTACATATTCGCCAACAAATTTAGGTTCAGTTTCGAAAGTGATACGGCGACGGTCAACATCAAAACCTTGTTGTTTCAATGCGTCAGCAATCATAATGGTGTTTACTGCACCAAAAATCTTACCTGTTTCGCCTGCTTTAGCACCGATTGAAAGTTTAACATCAGTTAAACGTTCAGCGATACCTTCAGCATCTTTCTTGATTTTATCTTGTTTAAAAGCAGCCTGCTTTAAGTTTTCTGCTAATACTTTTTTAGCTGAAGGAGTAGCCAACTGAGCAAATCCCTGAGGGATTAGATAGTTACGGCCATACCCTGGCTTTACAGAAACGATATCATCTTTTTCCCCTAGGGATTTGATATCTTGTTTTAAAATGATTTCCATGTCTCAGCTCCTATTTTAATTGGTCAGCAACAAAAGGTAACAAACCAATGTGACGTGAACGTTTTACCGCCTGAGCCACTTTACGCTGGAATTTCAATGAAGTACCGGTTAAACGGCGTGGTAAAAGTTTACCCTGATCATTGATGAATTTCAGCAGAAAGTTTGCGTCTTTGTAATCAATATATTTAATACCATTCTTTTTGAAACGGCAATATTTTTTTCTGTTATCGTCCACCTTTGGAGCAGTAACATATTGTATTTGATCCTTTGCCATTATACTGCAGCCTCCTGTTTAGGTTTTTTGTTAAAAGCTCCACTGCGTTTTTTCTCATTGTACGCAACCGCATGACGGTCAAGTCTGATGGTCAAGAAACGTAGCACACGCTCATCACGCTTAAGCTCCAATTCCAATTTACTAATCAATTCACCTGAAGATTTGTATTCTGTAAGGTGAAAGAATCCGCTTGCTTTTTTTTCAATCGGATACGCTAATTTTCTCAAACCCCAATTGTCCTCTTGAACAATTTCGGCTCCGCTGTCAGAAATGATCTTGCTAAATTTTGCAATTGCCTCTTTAGCTACTTCTTCTGACAACAACGGGGTTAGAACGATAACAGTTTCGTACTGATTCATTGTTATTTATTTATTTTTAATGTTTTGTCCGCTAATTGCGGGATGCAAAAATAGAAATAAATTTCTAAAAATCAAACAGATAATTAAAAATACCCATTAGTTACCAAAGAGGTAACTAACTCCAAAACTCATTCTTTGCATCCTTATGCTGAATCCGCTATAATCTGTTATTTTGGCCGGCAGAAAATAAGCAGCCGAAATATCGAACCTTTTATTCAACACGACCCCAACTCTGCCCAGTCCCGTAATACTAAAAGGCACAAATTCCAGCTTTTGCTCTTCGAATGTTTCAGCTTCCCCTTCAAATGCCGGCGGATAGAATTTCCCTGCCTTACTGTTGCTGTAAGCCGAGAAATTAAGCCCTGCTCCAAGCCCGGCATAGGCAGACCATTCCTTACTATTATAGAAACTATACAGGAACTGCGGAGAAAACGCAAGCGTCTTTTCATCAAAGGTATGCCTGTTATTCACTGAAGAAGATATTTCATTCTTGCTATTAAAGAAAGTAAACTCAAACCGGAGCACATACCTTCCAACCTGGGGATCCATCAGCGCATCCATACCCGCAGTCAGCAGTGGTGCATAAGCAGTTTTATGCTCCGCCTTAGCGCTTGCAAGTGCATGTGTTCCCGAATAAGTTGCCTTACTTGCACCCAAGCCGGCCCCTGCAAAAAACCTCAAACCAGAAGTCCTGATCCGCTGTGGTTTTTCTCCGTTGATTACCGATACCACCTTTAGCAGATCTGCCTTTTCATACCTGAGCAAGTCCAGCTTTCTTACATCATAATAGGCCACACCATCGTGCTTAGACATTTCCGTCAGGATTTGATTCCTGAACCTGTAATCCCCTTTTACAGAATAACTGTTCTTTTCCAGAAACTGGGCCCTGAACAATTCATATGGTATCTCACTTTTATTGCCCTTCAGATAGAAACGCTCCTTGATCTCATCCGTATAGGAAAACAGCGTAACATTTTTTCCGCTCGACAAAACCTTTAAAAAAACAGCCTCTGTTTTGAATGTGGTGTCCAGACCTTCCTTCAGATTGGAAACCCGCGTATAAGCCTGACTTACATTGACCGTATACCTTTCAAAATACTCCTTACCATCGATACCAAAACCAGCGCAGTCGGCCACTGAATAACCCTCAGTTTTTTCATTGAGTTCTTTTTTAAATTTTAGTGATGCGGGTGTAAAAATTCGGCCCTGATAATCTAAATACCCCCTAACAGTGTCCCTGTTTTCCTTAATAATATATCCGCTAAGATAATTGGACTGTGCCGAGCAGAGCATCGGAATGGCTAAATAAAGCCAGATGAGAAAGCGTTTCATAATATATAATGGTTTATAAAAGCAAAATTAAATTTATTTACCGGAAAACAAAATGAGTTGTAAAGGTGATCTGATTTTATTTTCTCACATTTCCGTTATGCTCAGTAAAAAATTTATAATTTCGTTGCGATGGAAAATTTTATCGTTTCTGCCCGTAAATACCGTCCGGCCACTTTTGAAACAGTTGTCGGTCAAGGCCACATTACAGGTACGCTTAAAAACGCCATCAAAAATAACCAGCTTGCACAGGCATTCCTGTTTTGTGGTCCGCGGGGCGTAGGCAAAACAACCTGCGCCAGGATACTGGCAAAAACCATCAACTGTACGAATTTAACTCCCGAGCAGGAAGCCTGCGGCACCTGCGAATCCTGTGTCTCCTTTCAGACCGGCCATTCGTTCAACTTTCATGAGCTCGATGCCGCATCCAACAACTCTGTTGACGATATCCGGAGCCTGATCGAACAGGTACGGATACCGCCCCAGGCAGGAAAATACAAGATCTATATTATAGATGAGGTCCACATGCTTTCAGCGAACGCTTTCAATGCATTCCTGAAAACCCTGGAGGAACCACCATCTTATGCCATATTTATACTCGCTACAACAGAAAAGCACAAGATTCTTCCTACCATTTTATCCCGCTGTCAGATCTTCGATTTCAACAGGATACAGGTAGATGACATTGCCAGCCATCTGAACAAGATTGCGACGCGAGAAAATATTCTGGTAGAAGCCGACGGATTGCATATTATTGCTCAAAAAGCAGATGGCGGTTTAAGGGATGCCCTCTCTATGTTCGACCAGATCGTCAGTTATACCAATAAGAACCTGACCTACAAATCAGTAATTGAAAACCTCAATATTCTCGATTACGATTATTACTTCAAGCTTACACAATATTTGACAACATCAAACATCAGTGATACCCTGCTCCTGTTCGATGAAATCTTGAACAACGGGTTTGATGGAAACAATTTTATAAACGGACTCTCCGGCCACCTGCGCAACCTGCTTGTCGCCAAAGATCCGCAAACCACCAGACTTCTGGAAGTCAGTGAAAACATCAGGCAGAAATACATTAACCAAAGTCAGCAGACCCAGGTATCGTTTATACTCACCGCACTGAACCTGGCCAACCAGTGTGACCTCAATTACAAGAACAGCAAGAATCAGCGGCTCCAGGTTGAACTGGCACTCATAAAAATGTGCCACATCCCTTCGGTACTGCAACTTGCGCAGCAGCCCAATAACCTAACTGACAACGATCAGATTAAAAAAAAAACTAATGTAAGTTCTGCTCCAGCCCCGGAGGCCGGAAAACCGGAAACAGCACCAACACCAGCTTTAG
>DATFQH010000357.1:0-10502 GCA_035264385.1 Pedobacter sp. | reverse complement strand
TTAAAATTCGGCCGGCAGAATTTTTTTAACATGTGCAATGAGCTGATCAAGATCGAAGGGCTTGCTGATAAAATCATCGGCACAAGCCTGTTCAATAACAGCCTTTTCAGCCGCATGGGCAGACATAATAATGATACTGATATCCTTCAGATTATCATCAGATCTCATTTTCCGGCAGAGATCTATCCCGTTTCCATCAGGAAGCATCACGTCGAGAATAACGAGGTGGGGCTTTGCGCTGTTCAGATAGTCGTTAAATTCCCTGGCGGTGGCGGACGAGGTAACATTGTAACCTGTCTCTATAAGTATGTATTCAACGATGAAACGGATATCATCATCATCTTCTACTACATGTATAAGTTTATTCATAGTTGGCGTATGGCTGTCCTTAAAAAAACAACCAATCAAAGCAGAAAAGGTTTTAAATAAAAAAGTGTTGCCAGATCAAAAATGCGATCAGATGTAAATAATGCCTTGTTATTTGTAAAATAATATATATTTGGCTTGTAAAGCCACGCTTGTGGCTTCTGTATGAATTAAAAATAAATCAAAAAAACATGGAAAAATTTTCAAAAGTTAAAGAATTACTGGCTTCTGTAGAGGCTGATGCTGAAAAGTTTTATAGTGCAGGAAACAATGCTGCAGGAACCAGAGTACGTAAAGCTATGCAGGATCTGAAAGTACTTGCGCAGGAAATCCGCGCTGAGGTTACTGACAAGAAAAACAGCGGTAAATAATTCTCAATTCATTCAGATATTAAGCAGTGGCCATTCATGGCCGCTGCTTATATACGCTACTTATATGCCCTATACACCTTCTTCCTCGCGATATCAACAAATGCAATACCGCCGCTGCGGCAACAGCGGTATCAAACTGTCTGCTGTTTCCTTAGGCCTGTGGCACAATTTCGGACATGTAGACCAGCTTGAAAACTGTGCAGCAATTCTCAAACTGGCGTTCGACAGCGGCATTACGCATTTCGACCTGGCCAATAATTACGGTCCGCCTCCGGGCTCAGCCGAAGAGAATTTTGGCAGGTTGCTGAAAAGAGATTTTCAGGGTTATCGCGATGAAATGATCATTTCATCGAAAGCAGGATATACGATGTGGGATGGGCCATACGGCGACTGGGGATCCAAAAAATACCTCGTTTCCAGTCTGGATCAAAGCCTTAAAAGAATGGAACTGGACTATGTTGACATCTTTTATCACCACAGACCCGATCCGGAAACACCTCTCGAAGAAACCATGGCTGCACTTGATCTAATCGTTCGTCAAGGAAAGGCATTATACGTTGGCATTTCTAATTATCAGCCAGAAGAAGCAGCTAAAGCGATTAACTTGCTTAAAGAGCTGGGTACACCATGTCTTATTCATCAGCCTAAGTATTCAATGTACGAGCGCTGGGTGGAAGACGGCCTGCTGGACCTGCTTGGGAATGAAGGAGTGGGTTGTATCCCATTTTCGCCATTGGCGCAGGGCCTGCTTACAGATAAATATTTAAAAGGCATTCCTGCCGATTCCAGAGCAGCCAAACCTCATGGTTTTTTGCAGGCCGAGCAGGTAACTGAAGAAAAGATCGGCCAGTTAAACGCATTGAACGCTATTGCCCTTAACAGGGGGCAAAAGCTGGCTCAAATGGCTTTATCATGGATACTTCGTGACGAAAGGATCACTTCAGTACTGGTTGGCGCCAGCCGTCCGGAACAACTTGCCGATTCTTTAAAATGTCTTGATAATATTGAATTCAGTGCATCAGAACTGACTGCTATAGAAAATATCCTGTCAAATTCTTAGTCAACGGTCATGGATGAGCAAAAACCAATTCCGGTATTAAACGCCGAAGAGATCAGGGTATTGGGTGTATTGATGGAGAAATCCAAAACTACGCCGGAGTATTACCCGATGACGATCAATTCCATTACAGCAGCCTGCAACCAAAAGACGTCACGTAAGCCGGTAGTACAATATGATGAACAAACAGTAACACTCACCCTGGATACCCTGAAGCGCAAGAGTCTCGTCTCCACAGCAACCGGCGGATCAAGCAGGGTAGTGAAGTACAAACACAATTTTGCCATCGTGTTCCCGGTATTGCCAGCAGAAGTAGGAGTTATCTGTCTGCTGATGCTCAGAGGAGCCCAGACACCCGGAGAGATCAATACGAATTCGGGAAGGATGTATGAGTTTGAATCATTAGAAGAGGTTCAGACCGTACTCGAAAAACTGGCTGATCCTGAATACCCGTACATCATGCAGCTGCCCAGACGCGCAGGGCAAAAGGAAACCCGATACATCCACCTGTTGGGAGGAACGCCCGATCTTACACAAGACGAAAGGGATGATGAACACTACAGCAGACCGGCAAACGATCTGGAACAAAGACTTTCTAAAGTAGAAGAAGAACTGGCTGTAATGAAAGCAGACTTCGATAAATTGATGAAGGAACTCATGGGCTGAATAAGCCTGCGGAAAATACTAGTTTTTTATGGAAAGTAAAGCGCTGTCTTTCTGAACCGAGTCATTGGAATTCTCAACTGCCATATTGTTTTCTTCTTTGGCCGCTTCAGGCGCTTTCAGTCTCATTTTAGGCTCACCGCATGCAGCAAACAATAAAATCAATGATAATAAAGATAAAGCTGTTTTCATAAGTTTTGACTAAATGATTATTTTAGTCAAAAGTATATACTAAATATAATGTATTTCAGTTTTCGAAAGTATTTGACATATCTATGGCTATAGTACCATTACACGCAGCGCTTTCAGCCCGCTCAAACCCTGCAGGTCTTCCAGATCGAGATCTTCAGTATCAGCATGCAGCACCCCTGTCTCCTGCAGATATTTTACGAACGGCACGTAATCGTCAATGTCTCTCTTATTGAAGTAAATCAGTGCAAGTTTACCCGGTTGGGTCAGCCTTTCCTGTGTATCTCTAATCAGTACCTTGTCAATTCTTTTTTTAATCATCTGGTACCTGATATTATAGGCACCCTCCACATCAAATTTTCGCTCATCGGCTCTAAAACTGATGTCTATAGTATGGTTATGAATAAATATAAGCTGCGTAATATCCAGTTTCACCGGCATATCAGGCCTGATCGTATTGACCATCTTTATCACTGCTGCCATAGAAGAAAGCTGCCAGAGACGCAGATTTTTTAGATGAAAATGATTGAAGGGCCTGTCCGGTGCGATAGACTGACCAATATAGATGTCATATTCTACACCATCTGTACGAAACTTTTCAAAATAGCAGGGATAAGACTGTTGTAGTCTTTCCTTTTCAGCCTCAAAATAGTTGTTGATCACGGTATTGATCATTTGCATAGATACCTCAAGTGCCTGCCTGTTTTTATAAACTTCACCATTGCTGGCAGAAATGATCTGCAAATACTTTTCAATTACCTTTTTAGTGTCCGGATGGGATTCAGAGATGAGTCTTAAATAGTCGCTGGTTTCTTCCTTTAAAAAGATGTTCAGATTATTTTCTTCAGTCGTATTCAGCTCACCTTCCTTTAGCAGATTTTTCCATTTCACACAGTTGAACATCATTTCCTCCAGTAAAGACGAGCTGTAGCCTTTATTCAGCAACTGGAGTGTCTCATGAAGCATGCTCAGGTGCAGACCCAAATCTGCTTTACTGGCACTGTTTCGTTCAACAGTAGAATTTCTGATGTCTATAGCCCCGTAGAAAGGATACACATTAGCAAAGCTGATATTTTCATTCCTCAAAGGCAGGTTCTTCTTTTTGTCATGAAGATGGTGCCAGGCCGCATCATTAAATTTCCATTGTACAGACGGCTGAATGGAAGTGTATTTTTCTTTAATGATGTTTTCGATCTCAAGGTTAAACTCATCAATGTATACCTGCAGCAGCTGCGCGATAGGCGCCAATGCAGGCTCAAGCAGCGCCAGTTTTTTTTCATCGAAACTTTCTTCCAGCCAGGTATGCATACCCAAAACACCTACCACCACATGGTTGTGAAATACCGGGATCAGTGCCATTGATTTGACATTAAGGGCCATAAATCTATCCAGCCAGGGAAACATCTCCTTACTTTCTGCCCAGATGTCAGGAGAGAAGAAAGAGTTTGGATTGGCAGCATAAGCTTCGGCAATTTGTTGAAAAGCCTCCGGGCTTAAAGTCTGTTCTCCCCAAACAGAAAACAGAAGACCACTGCCGCCTTTTGTGTAGCCATACACCATTTTGTTGTTAATCCGTACAAAAGGAAAAAGATCAAACTGGATATTGACATTTTGTACGAGCGTTTTCAGCGACTGTATAACCTCAGCATAAGAAGCCTCTTCAGTACCCGAACTCCGGGTAAGCCTTATCTTTTTGATATTTTCAACCGCCTGAAGCGCCGTTACATCTTTTATAGTCAACACAGAAATGCCCCTGAACTCGAACATACTCAATGGAAGAATCTGCAAAAGCATATCCATTCCTGATTCTTCTGTAAGGTATTGTTGTATTTCTCTTACGCTGAGTTCAGGGAGCGGTTGTTTTGGTTTTACCTCAATGAAATCAGTATTGACATTGATATGGAAATAGCCCTGCAATCCGGTATCGGTTCTGAGCCCGGAGTGATACTTATCCTTTGCTGGCGACCGAAAGGCATATAATTCATTCAAAATGAAAGCATAAATGAACTGCATATGCTCCCTGTTATATTCAACCGGAGTTTTTGAAGCGACATAGCCGCCAGCATCCTTTTGCTCATTTTCCAGCAAATCATACATCATGCTCGTGCCATAAAATGTGATGGGTTGAAGTGGAAAACACAATCCCCAGGCCTGTTGATCTTCGGTAGCCAGGGCAGGAGAGAGGCAGGCATACATATGCTCAAGTAACAACTCATGTTCATGGACACTGTCGAGAGGAATACTCGTCTCTGCTATGGTCTGTTTTTCAAATTCCTTCAGCGCATTGATATAAAGTGCCGCCCTAACCGTGTTTTCTTCCTGCACCTTACGCCTCAGGTATTTAATGAAAGGACCAAAGGAAATCGCTGAATCTACCACAGGCATAGGTCCTTTGTTTGCGGAAAGATTCAGTATGGTGTTTCTCATTTCTTGAAGATCTTTTCAGTTAGATGGATTAAGGCTCGAATTGTAACAACGCTGCTTTAATAAATCATATAAAGATATAAATAACACAACGGACATCTACAACTTTTTTCAGCACGCCATGTCTTCTATGATCCCGTCGAAAGCAAGCTTTAAGAAAATTACCCAAATAATTGTTATTTCATCAGGAAGTAAGGTCGCCCTGTTTGATTTTTTCCTCTTCTTTCTGAGCCTGAAGTTTCTCTTTCTTCAAATCTATCCGAATCAAATTGTAAACGCTCATGTAAACATTGGCGATCCACACGATAGAAAAGCCGGCAATTAGATAGCCCCTCCAGCCCGTATACAATAATGTATATTGAGTAATGATCAGCAGTATGGCCGTCACATAATGACTAAAACAATACTCGCAGGTAAGCATGTAAAAAAACTTACGCTTTATCAAGTACCTGCAGGTTTTCGATTTTCCTGTGCAGAATTCCCGGATCTCCCTGAAAACCTCTTCTTTGGTTATTGTCCAGGCTATACAAGCCACAGGCAATGCCAAAATAAACATCCAGTAAATATGTGTCTCCATTACCTCAATTTAAGCATTAGAACAAATTCCAGAAGGCTTTGTTTATCAATAAAATTATGCTTTTAGTTGTTAGCTTTATGCAAAAATCATAAATAACCGGATCAAAACATGAAAAAGAGTAAACATAGTTTTTTCGAAAGAATCTCAACGAAGATCACCACCTGGACCGGCAGTCCGGTAGCATTTGGCGTGGCCTCACTGGTTATTATTATCTGGGTGATTAGCGGGCCAATATTTAAATACTCCGATACCTGGCAGCTTGTGATCAACACCGGAACCACTATCATCACGTTTCTGATGGTTTTCCTGATCCAAAAATCCCAAAATAAGGATTCAAAGGCGATACAGTTGAAATTAAATGAACTGATAGCAGCCAGCAGGCACGCAAGCAACAGAATGGTAGACATAGAAGACCTTACCGAATCTGAACTGGACGTGCTGCACAAATACTATGAAAAGCTCGCCGACATTTCAGAAAAGGACGAAGACATTCATAAATCGCATTCAATTGATGCCGCAGAAGATCTGCATAAGCGTAAAAGTAAAAAGACACTAGATTAACTAATCTTCCTCGAGGTAGATCTGATGGACAAGGAACCTTACCTTCGCCTCAGGTATTAACAATTCTTCAATATCTTCCGAATCGATCGAATAGATGGTTTCTGCCGAATCAGGAATTTCCGAATCAGGAATCAATTCGAAGAATTTAACCTGCAGGTCCGTGTCCAGCTCTACCAGTTTGATGTATTTTACCCCGTCGCTCTTCCAGTATTTCAAAATGGCTGCACTGAACAGTACATAAGGATTTTCTTGCTGATTTTCCATTGGGTAAAGCTAATAAATTTCTCAAAACCATTTAACTATGAAAATGGTTAATAATAAATAAAGTTAAAGTTAAGATCGGAACTCATGGAAAACAACAGCGCAGTAATCAGCGACCTCAAAGGACTGGTTAACATCTTAAACGACGGAAAAGAAGGCTATGAAACAGCCAGCGACAACACAGAAAGTATAGAATTGAAGGCAGTGTTTTTGAAATACTCAGCCCAGCGTGCAGGCTATGCCATGGAATTAAAAGATCACATCGCCGAACATGGTGGCGATTCTGATAACGAAAGTGGCGGATTGCTGGGTGTACTCCACAGAGTATGGATAGAAATCAAACAAGCCCTCAGTACCAAAGAGGATCTGGCCATCCTTGGCGCCATTGAAACAGGGGAGCAGGAGGCCCTGGATAAATATGACCAGCTGATCTTCGATCCGGTAGCCCATGAAGACCATATCACTTTGCTGAAGCGGCAACGCGGCGCCATTGCAGATGCGCTAAGAGAAATCCAGAATTTATACCATCAATTTGAACTAAGGTAGATTAATCATCATAAAAACCTTTTCTTTGCAAAATCATTTGTAAAGAAACCATGTTCAAAAAAATCGCCCTTATCGTTCTTGCTGTATTTGTTCTCTTACTCGCAGCGGCAGCGGCCGTACCTTTGTTTTTTAAGAAAGAAATCTATTCGAAAGTAAAATCTGCTGTCAATGAAAACGTCAATGCCAGCGTCGATTTTAAAGACCTCGATGTAAGCCTCATCAGCTCATTTCCAGATCTGGGC
Source organism: Pedobacter sp. (assembly GCA_035264385.1). GTDB lineage: Bacteria > Bacteroidota > Bacteroidia > Sphingobacteriales > Sphingobacteriaceae > Pedobacter. Next base: position 3,245 of record DATFQH010000357.1, on the reverse strand, counting down.
ATACGTATAAATGAACTCTCAATAATCGGAATTGATAGCTTTGCGAAGGATACACTTGCAAACATACCAGAGCTGCAGCTGAACCTTAACCTGATGAGTGTTATAAAAGGCAGTACCTATCAGATCAATTCTGTTGAGCTGACCGGAGCCAGGATTCTGGCTAAAGTTCTAAAAAGCGGAAAGGCCAACTGGGATATCATGAAACCAGACACCCTCACAACCGTAGCTGCAGATACAGCAAAAAATCCTTTCAACATAGCACTGCATCAATATGCTGTTGAAAACACCAGTATCATCTACGACGATGCATCAACGGGGATTTTTATGCAGATAGAAGATCTGGACCATACAGGCAGCGGCGACTTTACCCAGGATCTGTTTAAACTCAAAACCAGCTCCTCGATAGAAAAGCTTACCGTTAAATATGCCGGTATACCCTATCTGAATAAAGTAAAGCTAGACGCCGAACTGCCGCTGGATATGGATATGAAACAAATGAAGTTCAGTTTTGCCGATAATAAAATCAAACTAAACGAGTTGTTGCTTTCCGTTACCGGCTATCTCGCTATGCCAAATGATACCGATATGGTCATGGATCTGAAGTTTGACGCAAAACAATCTGAGCTCAAAAATTTTCTTTCCCTGATCCCGGCTATTTATGCCAGTAATTTTAAAGACCTGGAAGCCACTGGTAAGTTTGCCATGAATGGAACTGCAAAAGGAACTTACAATGAGCAGTCACTTCCCGCATTCGATGTGAACCTGTCTATCGAAAACGGTAAGATCAAATATCCTTCACTGCCTTCCGCAATCAGTAACATCCAGATTAAATCACAGATCAGCAATGTAGACGGTGTAACAGACCATACTATAGTCAACGTTCCGGCCTTCCATCTCGAATTCGGGCAGGCGCCCATTGACGGGCGGTTGTTGCTAAGGAACCCTGTATCCGATCCTTTTTTAGACATGGCATTAAAAGGAAAATTGGATCTAGAGCAATTGACCGCTATTTTTCCGATGAAAGACATGACCCTGAGCGGGTTGCTGGATGCAGATGTGCAAGCTTTGGGCCACAAGTCATCGATTGATAAAGGCCAGTACGAAGCATTCAAAGCTTCCGGACAAATGATCGCCAGCAATTTGAATTATTCTGGTAAAAACGTACCCATGCCAGTAAGCATTCCCTCCGCTAAAATGAATTTTAGTCCTAAAAATATCAGTCTCACGGGTCTGGTTGCAAAAGTAGGTAGAAGCGATTTCAAGGCAAGTGGTTCGGTTAACAATTACCTGAGCTACTTCTTTAAAAAGAACCAGGCTTTGCAGGGTACATTTAATGTCAGCTCAAATCTTTTGGATGTAAATGAACTGATGGGGCCGGAAACAACAACAGCAGGAACTAAAAGAGATGCAAAATTAGCTGTATTTGAAGTGCCGGGAAATATAGATTTTACCATGTCTGCCATCGCAGACCGCATACTGTACGATAATTATGACATCAGCAATGCAAAAGGTGCCCTTACCATCAAAGACAAAACCATCTATTTTAAGAATATGGGGATGAACATGCTGGATGGTACCCTGAAGATGAACGGCTCCTATGCTACCATCGACCCTAAGAAGCCGAACGTAGATATAGATTTCGGTATCGAGAAAATGGACATTCAAAAAGCTTTTACGGCATTCAACACCGTTAAGCTGCTTGCACCTGTCGCTAAATTCGCTAAGGGGGCGTTTTCTACCAGCCTGAAGTTCAGTTCCGATCTGGATCAGCATATGATGCCGGTTTACTCGTCCATCAACGCAGAGGGACTGACAAACATTATCCAGGCCGTAATCGAGGGCTTTGAACCTTTAAACAAGCTGGCTTCATCGCTTAGCTCCGATAAGATCAAAAAACTGGAACTGAACAATGTACTCAGCAAATTTGCGATCAGAGACGGCCGGCTGAATATAGCCCCCTTTAACATCAGTAAAGAAGGCATTGTGATGAATGTACAGGGCTCAAACGGACTAGATCAAAGTATGGATTATCAGCTTGGCCTGAATATACCAAGAGCCATGCTGGGTGCGAAGGCAAATGAAACCGCAAACTCGTTTATAGCCAAGCTGAACAATAAGGCAGGTACCAATGTCGCAATTAGTGAGACCATAAAGGTAAATGCTGTTCTGGGGGGTACGATACTTAAGCCGACCATCAGTTTAAAATATGCCGCGGGAGATACAAAAGCCGAAGCAAAGGGAATGGTAACCCAGGTGGTGGCAGAAAAGAAGGAAGAACTAAAAGTTGTGGCCCAGGCCAAAATAGACACAGTAAAAGCCAAAGCAACAGAAAAAGTCAAAACTGCCGTTGCCGATAAATTAAAAGGCTTTTTCAAGAAAAAAGAATAGCCAGCCGAAAATTACCAGCTGCTTCCTGCGCCACCCCCGCCGGAAGAACCGCCGCTTGATGATGAACTTCCGGACGAACTGCTGCCCGATGAAGAAGAGCTGCTGCTGCTCGAAGTCGAGATTTTCGGAATGGTATATTGTTCAGTGGTTTCTTCCCTGCAATGCGCACATACATAGTAGATGCAGCCATAGCCCTCGCTGGAGGTAGTAGCCCGCTGAATCACCTTCTTTCTGGAAAAAACAGCGGTAGTGAAATGACATTTTTTGCATTTCTTTGCTTTTGATTCTAAATTAGTGTAGTCCAGAATGGTGTGTTCAAAACAGGTGTTACACTGCCATACGTCATAGTCTACAGATTGGATTTCCTCCTCTTTAACCTGACCTGCAGATAAAAATTCATTGTCTTTGTCCTCGTTCATTAAGGTAAGCGCAGTATGGCATTGCTCACAATTGATATTTTCATACCTCAGTGCCTCCAGGCGGCGCAGATAGCTGTTCCAGAAGAAGTATAAGAAAGGCAATGCAAACAACTTTGCTGCCCATTTCAATGGAGCAAAAGTATCCCTCAGCTTCAAATATTGCTGATGCTGGTTCAGACCTCTTAGGGCAGAAGGCGTCAAAAGGTTCAATACAAGAAAATGCAGGTGAAAGAAAACGACCAGGAAAACATAAAGCACTAGTAACTCTCTTCCATTATGCCAGGAAAGCGGATGCTCCAGATTCAGATATACATTAATGGCAACCGGGGTTACGAATAACACAACCGCGGCAATAATGCGCCAAAGCCATTTTTTCGATATTACCCTTACCATAGCCAGCGTGAATATAAAATAGATAACAGCCATGATCAGCGAAAA
>DATFQH010000356.1:0-7822 GCA_035264385.1 Pedobacter sp. | reverse complement strand
GCAAAAAAAGAACAACTTACAGATGTCCTTAAAACATTGCCATGGGTTGCAGTAATAGACCAGTTTCAGCACTGGATATATACCAACCCCGTTCACAATGCCACTGACAGGGAAGAAGCTTTCAAACAGATATACACAAGGTTTGGTGCGGGATTTGCCAATTGGGAGGGCCTGGATCAGCAATTTGGCAATGTTTGGCAAAAACAACTTCATTTATTTGAAGTTCCCTTCTATTACATTGAATACGCGATTGCGCAACTGGGTGCAATTGCCATATGGAAAAATTATAAAGAAAATCCTGAAAACGCACTGCATCAATATCTTAGTGCTTTATCATTGGGCTATAGCAAGCCGATAAATGAAATTTATCAGACTGCGGGAATTAAATTCGATTTCAGCCAGAACTATATTCAGGAACTGGCTTCTTTTGTCAAGGATGAACTACATAAATTAGGTTAAGGATGTTTGAAAAACTCTTTAGGAAAAAGTCCGTAGCTAAGATACTAGCAGATGCAGAAAAAGGTTATGGTGAACACGGCACCTCTTTGCACAAAACCCTTGGTGTAAAGGATCTTACAGCATTTGGCATCGCAGCCATAATTGGCGCAGGTATTTTCAGTACAATTGGTAAAGCCAGTGCCGATGGAGGTCCTGCAGTAATATTCCTGTTCATCTTTACCGCAATCGCCTGTAGCTTTGCTGCATTTGCATATGCTGAATTCGCATCGATGGTACCGGTATCAGGCAGTGCCTATACTTACTCCTATGTGGCCTTCGGAGAACTCATTGCATGGATCATAGGCTGGTCCCTTATTATGGAATATGCAATCGGCAACATCACTGTTGCCATATCCTGGTCCGATTATTTTACCGGGCTCCTCTCTTCCATCAGAATTCCGGCGTTAAATATAGACGGCATTCATTTACCCGACTGGATGACGATGGACTATCTAAGTGCCTATAATGGGCATATGCACGCAGATGCATTGGTAAATGCAGGGAGCAGCTATGCAAGCCTTGATGATGCGGTTCGCAATGCAAACAATGCATGGATCACGGCTCCAAGAATAGGCAACTTTCATATTGTAGCAGATTTACCTGCATTAGGCATCATTATATTCATTACATGGCTGGTTTATCGCGGAATGAAAGAATCCAGAAATGCCAGTAATGCGATGGTTATTGTCAAACTTGCTGTAATCTTACTTGTACTGGCTGTAGGCGTTTTTTATGTAGATACAACGAACTGGAATCCTTTTGCTCCAAACGGCGTATCAGGAGTACTTAAGGGTGTATCAGCTGTATTTTTCGCTTACATTGGCTTCGATGCCATTTCTACCACCGCTGAAGAATGTAAGAACCCACAGAGAGACCTGCCCAAAGGAATGATGTGGGCTATCATCATCTGTACAATTTTATACGTGGCCATCGCCTTGGTACTCACTGGAATTGTAAATTACAAAATGCTGGCGGTTGGTGATCCTCTGGCCTTCGTTTTTGACGAGATAGACCTGAAACTCATGAGTGGCATCATCGCAGTCAGTGCTGTATTTGCAATGGCCAGTGTACTTCTTGTATTTCAAATGGGTCAGCCCAGGATTTGGATGAGTATGAGCCGCGACGGACTGCTCCCAGAATCCTTTTCCCGAATTCATCCGAAATATAAAACTCCCTCATTCGCTACGATTGTAGTAGGATTTGTGGTTGCCGTCCCTTCGCTGTTTATGAATCTGACAATCGTAACAGATCTGTGTTCCATAGGCACCCTATTTGCATTTGTACTGGTATGTGCAGGCGTGCTGACACTTCAAAATAAATCGGATATTCAGCGTGGAAAATTTAGAATCCCTTATTTGAATTCTAAATTCATAGTTCCGGTAGTCTTCGTTGCATCAATGGTTTTAGCTTTCACGGTTTACAAAAAGCAAAGTACAACGTTCCTATTAAATACAAAGAAGGCTCACGACCCTATCACTTTCATTACGTCATTGAACAACAATGACCTTAACATAGTAAAAAAGCAGGTCAAACTTGAAATTGTTGAGCAAAATAGTGTAGAGCAAAACACCGATGCCCTCGCTTATTTGGATAGGCTCAGTACAGATAAATACGAAAAGTTCCTGGACAATCTGGCGCTAGATAACACATTGAAGTATGAAAGTGGCTGGGCATTATTTAAGCATAAAATTCCAATGTGGATCTTTTTGCTGATCTGCTTAATCATTACCTATTACTGTATCGTAAAAAACCTTTCGCTTATACCAGTACTCGGATTAATAAGCTGCCTGTATATGATGTGTGAACTTGGAATTTCCAATTGGATTGGATTTGGCGTATGGCTTATCATAGGATTAGTAGTTTATTTTTGTTATGGCTATTCCCATAGTAAACTTAATGCGTCTAAAACGTAGACGTTTTTCCCCAATATTTGGGCTTTTCTAATAAAAAAAAATTATTTAAAAATAAATTCTACATATTGAGAATATATCTCTACATTAGATTTATAAAATAAAACAATATCCGGTATGGATATCTGTTAAATTGCCCTCCTAATTATCCCTATAATTGTTTGGTTGGAAAACCAACAATAAAGGCTCCTCCCCGGAGCCTTTTTTATGCCATTAAATGGCATTTGAGCTTATGCTTGCACAATTTCTGACAGAATCATTATCGCATAATTGCTTCTCAATGCAGTACTCTACTAAATGTCCCACAACCGCCGCCATGGAAGAATACCGTTCAAAGAATTATGGCGTCGTAAAGTTTAATATTACATGTTCTTTATTAAGCGCTTATATCAAATCGTGCAACACGCGGCTGCCAAAATCTCTGATAAACAACTCCTGTTCCCTGTTCACGTTGTGCAGGATGATCCGCTCAAAACCCAAGCTCATATCCTGACGGAGCCAATGAATGTGCTCCTCCAGATCGCTGGAGATCCGGATCATTTTGTCCAGATCCTCTGGCTTTACAAATTCGGCAGCCGCATCAAAATGCGCTGTAGTTGGCAGATCACCCAGCACACTGCCCTGAAAGACATTGGTTCGCCACTGGTCATACGCACCATCTAGCGCCTGTTGCTGGCTTCGGGAATAAGACAACTGCACTTTTAAGTGCACTGGTTTACCCGCGCCACCATTGATCCGGAACATTTCGACCACCTCCTTCAACTCTTCATGCGGTCGATGCACCGTAATCAATCCATCCGCCCAGCCCCCAGCCCAGGCCGCAGTTTCTTTGCTGACTGCTGCGCAAAACAATTTGGGCGGAGTCTGCGGCAGCGTATAAAGCTTCGCATTCTCTACCGTAACCAGACCTTGGCGGCTGACAGTGTCACCGGCAAACAGCCGGCGGATAATCTCGGCACATTCTTTCAGACGCTGGTTGCGCTGCTGCTTATCCGGCCATTTATTCCCGGTGATGTTTTCATTGATTGCCTCGCCGCTACCCAAAGCCACATCAATCCGTTCTGGAAACATTTCGGCCAGCGTCGCCACAGCCTGAGCGACAATGGCCGGATGATAGCGCTGACCGGGAGAACAAACCATACCAAAGGGCAGGCTTGTCGTCTGCATGGCTGCACCTAGCCAGGCAAAAGAAAAGCCACTCTGCCCCTGCCGCTTGCTCCATGGATGAAAATGATCCGACGAGTTGATGCTCTGAAAGCCTTCCCGCTCAGCAAGCATTGTATACCCGAGCAGCTGGGAAGGGCTGAACTGTTCATGGGAAGCCTGGTAACCTATTTGCATCATTATCTGCGTAACATCTGTTTTATAACACCATCAAATGAGTCTGATCAAAATGCCGACTAAACCTTGTCGTTGGAGAGGTTATTACTAACCAATCCGTTGATCGAACTCCTTTTCAAGTGTTATTTTCAATCATATAACAAAATGGACGCTATTAATGTTTGTCCGTGACACCGGGGGGCACCCATTTATTGCAGCACAATAGCTACAAATAAAGGCAAAACACTCCCATTAAAACCTAATTCAACTGCAGCTGTTATTCACAGTGGGGAATCAGCCAGTTCAGTAAAGGTACCGACACATTTACAGTACAGTTAATAAAACTTTTAACTAGCTATACAAATTAATAACTTGCTTTGGCTTTAACAGCTGATAATCAATATTTGTGGTAGATTTTATGAAGAAAAAAAATACGGCTAACCAGCCGGTTGGTGACGAGGGACAGCAGAGACGGAAAAGTTATGAAGAACTTGCAGCTGAAGTTGCTGAGCTTCGTGCGGTGCTACAAAGCATAAGCGACGGCGTATACATCGGCGGAATGGAAGGCATAACCCTGGCCAACCAGCCCGCCTTAGATCAACTGGGCTTTACAACCAGGGAGGAATTGAACCGGCATATCGGAACACTTGCCTCAGAAATCAACACCAGGGATGCAGTGACCGGAGAATTTATTCCCGCCGCGGAACAGGCATTTGCAAAGGCGCTTCAAGGCGAGCGTGTAACCCAGGACGTACTGGTCACTCACAGGCTGACCGGAGAGGAGATGTTCCTGCGTTGCGCTGCTTCACCAGTCATTCACAATGAAAAAATCGTCGCCGCCGTAGCGGTAAATACAGACATTACTCAACAATATAAAACAGATACACTGATCCGGGAGACCCAGGACCAACAGAATTTTTTATTGAAATTAAGTGATGCAGCCCGCCAGTTGTCTGATCCGGTGGACATCCAACAGATCGCTACGGAGTACCTGGCCGAGTATTTAAAGTCCGACCGGTGTTTTTATGCGCAAATGGATGAACTCCGCCAACGATCGCTGGTAGAACGTGACTATGTACGCCGGCAATCTGTTAGCCTTATAGGCGAGCACCGGTACCAGGATTTTGGAGTAGCGGTAGAAGTCATGCGCGCTGGAAAACCGTTTATAGCTGATGACGTTGAGCGACTGCCTGAGCTGCGGCCACAGATGAAGAATTACGAGGCGATGGAATTTAAATCGCTAATGGCAACCCCGTTAATCAAAGAAGGGCAATTGGTTGCCTGCATGGCAGTGACTTCCTGTATGCCAAGACACTGGACGAAACACGAACTTACCCTTTTGGAAGAGACAGCGGAGCGTACCTGGGCGGCGGTTGAACGTGCTCGCGCCGAAAAAGCTTTACAGCAAAGTGAAGCTCAGTTTCGCAGCTTTGTTGCCGCCAGCTCCGATATGGTTTACCGAATGAGTAGCGACTGGCAGAAAATGCATGTACTGAGCGGCGAGGCATTACCCGGTGACAGCATTAAGCTGAACGACAGATGGCTGGACCTTTTCATCCCGAAAGAGGAACAACCTAGGATACAGGCGGCTATCGCAGCTTCGGTCGAGCAGAAAAAAATACTGGAGCTGGAACATCGCAACATTGAAAGTGATGGCCGCATCGCCTGGAGACTCTCACGTGCCATCCCTGTCTGTGACCAGAACGGCGACATTAAAGAATGGCTGGGTACCGCACGCGACATTACTGCCAGAAAAATGGCCGAACAGCGACTCCAGGTATTCGCCGCACACCTCGAACAGCAGGTACACCAGCGAACCGTGGAATTGAAAGACAGCCGTGATCAGCTGCAGTCGATCTTTGACACTACACTGATGCAGATGTCTATCCTGCGGGCAGAAAGAGACCCGGAAGGGCAAATCACTGATCTCGTTATTCAATTCGTGAACAGAGAGGTCGAAAAAGAAACCGGACGGCGAGACCTGGTTGGCAAACGTTATGCTCAGGAGTATCCGGGTATCCGGGAAACCGATCTTTTCGACCTTATTGTCCAGACAATTGAAACCGGGGAACCGCAGCAAGCAGAATATCATTATCCGCATGAAGGCTTCAACCGGTGGTATTCTTGCAGTTTTGTTAAACTCAATGACGGGGTTGTTGCCGTGAATATGGATATATCAGCCAGGAAGCTGGCCGAAGAAGAACGTTTTAAGAACTACATGCTACTGAGACAATCTGAGGAAGTCGCCTCACTCGGCAGCTGGGATTTCGACCTGCTGACAGGTGTATTTAGCTGGTCGGATGGTATGTACCGCCTGTTTGATTTAGACCGCCGAGCAGAAGTTTCTCCTGAGATTTATCTTAATTATACTACCCAGGCGGGCCGTCCGGCGGCCGAACGCGTAGTCAATCACATCCGCCGCGGGGATTCAAATTTTACAGAAACACTGGAAATAAAGGTTCATGGCGAGCTGAAAGTTCTCCGCTTTAAAGCTACTGTAATCAAAAATTCAGCTGGCAACCCGATAAAAGTGCTAGGCGTAGATATGGACATCACAGCCGGCCGGCTGGCAGCTGAAAGAATAAAGACAATGGAGCAGCAGCAGCAGCAGGAGATCGTCCGGGTCACCCTCTCCAGCCAGGAAGAAGAACGCAGGCGCATTTCCGAAAACCTGCACAACGGACTTGCGCAGATGCTGTACGGCATCAAGATCAATATGTCGACATTAACAGCTAAACAGGCAGTAGACGAACCGGATGTCTATCAAAAATCCAAAAATTATGTAGACCAGCTCCTTAGTGACGCTATTCAGGAAAGCCGGAATATTTCGCATGAGCTGATGCCATCAGTGCTGGCAGACTTTGGTCTTGAGGCAGCAATCAACGACGTGAGCAGACAGTTGAGTACAGCCGTTCAGTTCCAATGTACATTCAGGGGTTTAAAAACGCGAAGCGATAAATATATCGAACTGGCGGTCTTCCGTATCGTTCAGGAATTGATGCTCAACGTTGTCAAGCACTCCGGCAGTACAAACGGCAAGGTAAGTATCCAAATCCTACGAGGAAAAGTGCATATTGAGGTAGAGGATAACGGAAAGGGAATGCCGGCCATGAACGGAAACGTTTCCGGCATAGGTCTGGCCTCAATAGGTAGCAAAGTGAAACTTCTGAACGGCTCAGTGTCAATTGATTCCGTCCCAGGGTACGGGACCAAAGTTGTTGTATCGCTACCGCTCAACGGCCATAGCGGCAAATAGGGCTGCCAGCCGTTATGGCCTCAATGTTTTTTTGATTCCTGGATTCGAATCATTATTTCACTTACCGCCTGCCGTCGTTTCGCTAAGGCCAGGAGACTGATGGCCATTCCTTTCTCCTATTGTTTTTCTCGGTAGATTTCCATTTTTGCTCATCCTCGCCATTCCGTTCCTTTCGTGGAGTGGAATTTACATCGTCCGCTGGATTCGGCTGTACGGGTAAATCCCCTGGTTCACGCTTGCTTTTCACAGGAGCTGTAGTTGGGTTACGATTTTTCATGATTCGATTTTTTTAATAAAAACAAGCTGGCCGTCAAAAGTTTCTGCTATCTGTCAAACCCGTACAAAATGCGAATTAGGTATAAAATGCAAAGCGCGCCATTCGCTACTCCAGCAGATAAATTCATTGCTTACAAGTGCTAATCAAAGTAGCAGCGCCAAAAGACAGCATTCACCGCTATTAACCTACCAGGTAGTTTACCTGCAGATCAGGTATTTATCCGAAAAACTAATAATCTGATCCGCTTGTACTTAGTGCAAACTGTGTTATCATGAACAATTTTAAAAAGCAGACGATATGTGCGTTTTTATCGGTATTGAGCTTGACTGCGTTTTCACAGCGGGGCCTGCCTCCCAAAGAAAAAACCTCCGTCACAACCAATACCAAGTTTCCAATGCATTTGGATTTTCTGCCGGATATGGTCAAGCTGCTCAAAGTGCCTGATGGATGGGAGGTTAAAGTGGCCGCTTCCGTACTGGGCCGTCCGCGGATGCTCCACCCGGGGCCAAATGGGTCGTTATATGTGACCCGCCGCGATGCCGCTGATGTGTTGCTGCTGAG
>DATFQH010000355.1:0-5942 GCA_035264385.1 Pedobacter sp. | reverse complement strand
CGGCCTTAGCGTAGTGCTTTTGGGTGCATTGGTCAATTTATATCATTATATCAACCAGATTAAGGATGACATTAAAAGATTTATACTCGCAGTAAAAACACGCGACAGCACCTTAAATTTTAGGAATAAAGCCACTAAAGGAAGTTTTCCCGAGCTCTACGAATCCTTCAACGATATCATCCAGATCCACAAAGACATCCAGCTGGAAAAAGACTCTATGTTTCAATTGATCAGGGCAATTCTGGAGCAGGTTCCGGTTGGAGTCATTGTCATAAAGGAGAACAAAGAAAACGACCGGCAAAAAGAAATTGTGTTTTTTAATCAGGCGGCAGTTAATCTGCTCAATATCCCCGCCTATAAGTATTGGCACAGACTTATGCAGCACATTCCCCAATTTGCAAAAGAAATTGAAGCGATAGGTAAGGGAGGAAAGCGTTTCCTCGAATTCAAGATCCAGGATAAACTGACCCAGCTTTCCGCCGAAGTCATTCCATTGAATCTTTATCATATCGATTATACAATCGTCTCATTTCAAAACATCAAGGACGAGATTGAACAAAAGGAATCAGAAGCCTGGAACAGGCTGATTGGTGTAATTTCGCATGAGATCTTAAACTCCATAACCCCGATCAGTTCACTCTCCGATACGGTAAATTCGATGATCACCCATAAGGAAACCCTAAGCCACGAAGAGCTCCAAGACCTCAAACCCGCCATACAAACCATAAAAAGAAGATCAGAAGGGCTGCTGGACTTTGTAAAAGATTACAGGTTAATTGCCGAGCTGCCTACTCCTGTACTGGAATATCATACCATAGGCGAAATCCTGCAGCACATAAAAGTACTGATGCAGCCCTTTGCCAGCGGAAGAAACATTATCCTGAAGGTCGAACAAACCTCTTCTAAAATCAGTATTCCCCTGGATCTGAAGCTCATAGAACAAGCCCTGATCAATTTGGTTACCAATAGCATTTATTCTCTCGAAAATGCGGCACATCCCATGATCGAAATCAGCTACAGGCTGGACCAGAATAAATTATATCTAGATGTAAAAGACAATGGTAAAGGAATTGAAGCAGAACTGCTGGAAAAAATTTTCGTCCCTTTCTTCACCACAAGAAAAAATGGTTCGGGCATAGGACTAACTATCACCCGAAACATTATGAAAATGCACCAGGGAAGTCTCGAAGTCAATTCAATACCCTTTGAACAAACTACCTTCTCCCTGGTGTTTAAATATCAATAACTAGACGACAAAGCCATCGGGCACAACCGCGCCTTTTTTTACCACCACAATGCCGTCTTTCACCGTATAAAGTTCAAAATCACCATCCTCCAGGTGATCACCGCCAATAATCTTCACATCATCACCAATGCGGCTGTTCTTGTCTATAATGGCATTTACAATTTTACAGCGGTCACCAATGCCAATCATCGGTTTGCCCTGGGCCTTATCATCAGCAATCTCCTCCAGCGTCTGGTACTTGTCGCTGCCCATCACATAGCAGCTTTCTATATGCGTACCTACTCCAATTCTGGAGCGAATGCCGATCACCGCATGCTTAATGCATTCCGCCTGCAGAATACAGCCTTCGGCAATAATGGTCTTGTCCAGCGTAGTGCCCAGGATCTTGGAAGGCGGCAGCATACGTGCACGGGTAAAAATATTATGATGGTGGTCAAAAAGATTAAACTTCGGAATATCATCTGTGAGCCCCAGATTGGCCTCAAAGAATGACGCAATATTACCTATATCTGTCCAGTAACCCTCATATTGGAAACTCAGCACGTCATGTTCCTTCAGCATGCGCGGAATGATCTCTTTACCAAAATCTTTTTCATCCGGATTTTCAGAAAAGATCTTTACCAGTAAATCCTTGTTGAAAATATAGATCCCCATAGATGCCAGGAAATTACGGCCTTCAGCCTGCATATCCGCACCCGTATCAGACGACCAGTCCTTTAGCAGCTCTGTCTTCGGCTTTTCAATAAACGAAGTGATAATATTTTCTTCATTAGCTTTCAAAATCCCAAAACTCGGAGCATCTTTTGCATTCACAGGAATTGTAGCCAGGGTAATCTTTACACCGCTTGCAATGTGTGCGTTGACCATCTCGTTAAAGTCCATCTGATATAGCTGATCTCCTGAAAGGATAAGTACGTACTCGAACTCATGATTCAGCAAATGATGCATGGTCTGTCTCACAGCATCAGCGGTACCCTGAAACCAAGTCGGGTTTTCCGGGGTCTGCTCAGCGGCAAGAATGTCTACAAAGGCAGAACTGAAAGTACTAAAGTGATAAGTATTTTTAATATGCTTGTTTAACGAAGCAGAATTGAACTGCGTCAACACAAACATCCGGTGTATACCTGAATTCAGGCAGTTCGAGATCGGAATATCTACCAGTCTGTATTTTCCTGCTATTGGTACAGCTGGTTTTGAACGGGTTTGTGTAAGTGGAGCTAACCTTGAGCCCTGGCCTCCGCCAAGAATTACACCTAGTACTTTTTCAGTCATGTAGTTTCATATTTATATTTGGTACAGATCAATATATTCTTGTGCAGCCTTATCCCAGGAATGATCCAGCTGCATCATAAACTTACGAATTTCTTTTATTTTTTTATCATTAGCATAAAGTTCATTTGCGCGCTCAATCGCGTGTGAAACATCCCAAACACTGGTCTGGTCATGGCAGATCCCAAAACCTCCGTCGCCAATATCAATTACAGTGTCTTTCAATCCTCCAATTCTTCTAACTATTGGAATAGTGCCATACCTCAAAGCATACATCTGATTCAAACCACATGGCTCAACCCTGCTCGGCATCAGCAGAAAATCCGCACCAGAATAGATCTGATGAGACAACTGTTCGTTATAGCCGATATAAACATTATAGTTTCCGGGAAAAGCACTTTTCAAATGGTTAAGCCTTCCTTCAACCTGCGGATCCCCGGAACCCAGAACCAGCACATTCATATTTCCATTGCTTTGCAGCAAAGCATTATAAAATATATCAGGTAAAAGATCTGCGCCCTTTTCACCAACCAGCCTGCCAATAAAAGTAAACAGCGGTTTGTCAGGATCCAGGTTAAAAACACTGCAAAGCTCTGCTTTGTTTGCTTTTTTCCCGGCATCTGCAGTTTTAATGTCAAATGGCTTATAAAGCATAGCATCCGTCAGCGGGTTCCATACCTCATTATCTATTCCATTGAGAATCCCTACACACTTGCCCCTTTCATACCGGAACAGATCTTCCAGGCCATTTGCATTGTAACTGATCTCGTCCAGATAACTTGGCGATACCGTAGTGACCCGCCAGGCACTTTTAACCGCAGCAGCCAATGGATTAATGGCACCCCTCCAGTCGAGCAGTCCGGCCTTCCAAAGATCAAACGGTGGAATATAATGCAATTTATCCCAGCCAAACTGTCCCTGATACTGTCCGTTATGGATAGTTACTACTGTAGGCACACTGCTCAGCTTTTTAAATTGATTGCAATAGGCCGCCATAAAAGGAATAAGCCCAGTATGATGGTCATGACAATGGATCACGTCTGGTTTATGCTCCCATTGCGCCATCCAGTCGAGCACAGCGATCTGAAAAGCCAGAAAACGCTCCGTATCATCGCCGTAGCCATAGACATTCTCCCGGTCCATTAAGCCTGCAATGTGCACAAGGAACAGATCGAAGCCTAGTTTATTGGTCTTCTCCCTGAATATCCGGACAGGAAAGTTTTGAAAACCCAGCTTACCCCAGCCATCATAAACGACTTCAAACTCATTTTCCCTCAGAAATTTTGTCTGGTAAGCAGGCATTACCACCTTGGCTACATGTCCGAGCTTGTTCTGATACTTTGGTAAGGCACCAACCACATCTCCCAAACCACCTACTTTGGCAACCGGATAACATTCCGCACTCAGGTGTATAATCTCCATAATTTAAGCTTTTAAAAAGTATCTTAAATTAGGGATTAGAATATAGAAAGCAAATTAATACTGTAAATAAATCTGCCTTCCCGTTTCCGGGTTTTCATTTATATCAATAAATTATTTTCTCAAAAATTCTTTGAACCTGATCTGATCATCAGTAACACACTCTTCCTTATCCATGAGATCCCTCAAGGAATCCAGGTACCTTTCCTTGATCTTGCTCCGTTTCATTAAATTCAGGATGCTATTCGGAGGGCGGTTTATAGAAAAGACAATAATCATTTTCCGACCGTGGCTGAGCAACATAGCCCAGTACCTGTTATAAATCGGTATATTTCGCCCTCTAACTACGCCTGTAAGGCACATAAATATCTCCGGGATCATAGCCCGTGCCATCATTGTAAAGATTTTGTCAGTAAAAACTTCTGACTAATGATAACCTAAATATACCGCCTCATTGTTTCCTGAAAAGGCAGGAAACAAATTGCTGTACTTTAGGGCCGATGAGGAAAATCAGGGGAACGATGATGACATAAGCCACTAGCCAGGATCTGCACCAATTGACGAAAAACCGCTCATTAAAACCGAGGTTTATGGTAACCAGTACAAAGGTGATGATGCCTGTGGTCAGGAATCCCATGATTGAGGCGGCGGCTATTCTATGTTTCATTCTTTTCTTTCTTTCGACAAAAATCCTGTAAAATGCCGGTAGGAATTAGGCGGTTTTCCTCCAATCTTCGTCGAATTAGCCGCATCACATGATCTGGAAAGGGAGGCTTCAACTGAACTGCTTCCGGTATTCAAGCGGAGACATCCGGGCACCCGCACGGAAAAATTTGCCAAAAACTGACTGATCTGAGAAATTAAGCATTCCACTGATCTGTGAAACACTGAGTGTCTTATTTTGCAGCAGGACTTTAGCTTCGAGAATTACTGCATCTTCAATCCACTTGCCGGCAGTCTTGCCCGTATGTTTTTTGATGGCAGCAGAAAGCGATTTGGGAGTCAAATGAAGATGCCCGGCATAAAATTTCAGCCTGCGCTCGCGCATGTAATGACCAGCCAGTAGCCTCCTGAATTTTGTAAACAGGGGCTGGTCCTGTTGCCCTATAGTCTCGATTGCACTATTTTGTTTGTAGTACGAATCAATCTCATAGATCAGGGCGAAAATATAGTTGCGGATCAGCTCGCCTTCATAGAGACTGGCAGTGTTCCTGGTGAGCCCGATCAGCTCAAAGATCTTGTCGATTTTTATATAATAAGCATCCTTCAGCGGCAAAACGATCCGGGCGCTTTGGGCAAAAAAATCAAATTTGTAAAGAAAAAAAGGATCCGGGCGTTCTTCGAGTAAATAGGTTTCTTTAAAAAAGATCACATCCATTTTCAGAAGGTCACTTTGTTTGGCGAAATATCTGATGACTGAAGGGCCCAATGTGATTATTGAGGGGGCCTCCACATCAAAGGAGGAGAGACCGGCATTGAGGCGGACTTGCCCTTCTTTGATGTAGGCAAGGGCATAACTCTCCGCCCGGTAGGGTTCCTCGTGATAAGGATGCTCTCCCGAGCCAATAAAAAGATAATCTTTCCCGGGGTCAGGCACAGAAAACAGCCGGCTATGCCTGGCAAGTGAGAAGGTTTTTATGTCAGCCATTTTGTAAAATTACAATATCAGATGCTTTTTCTAAGGCATCTCTTCGGTCCCGCTTCCACATGCTTACCATCACCCTTCTGCAAAAAACCATTTCTCAGGAGGAGCCTGCCAGCAATTTGATTTCAGCACAGATTCAGCCCAACAAAGCAACGAATAACTCCCTCTGCTCAAAGATACCGGATCGTCATATTTCTAAACTCACCTGGTGAATTGTTCCCTGTCCACATGCCTATCTTTCCAGACTTGTGGATGCCTAAGGACTTAACCTGGAGGCAGGGCTTATCAGCATCATTGACATAAACAGTAATATTACCGTTGGCAAATACCAGTCTGGCTTTAAACCAATCCTCCGGACCCACC